>NZ_JBALOZ010000344.1:0-14618 GCF_036965125.1 Bacillus sp. JJ1503 | reverse complement strand
ACATAAAACAAACCTCTCGTGAAATTCCTTAATTAAAGGGAATTAAGAGAGGTTTTTCCTTAGTTCATAGAATCGTATCATTTAATTAGTTGCGGTCATCCAAAGCACTACTCGAAAATTTTAAATTTAACAGAACCTTATCGAATAGGATTCTCAAAGTTCCAGTTAGTATAAATTGCTGCTGCAGTAACTGGATCTGCGGATGTATCCTCCGTAAAACCGCCTATTAGATTACCCACTCTAAATGTAGGCTCAAATAACTGTTCTTCCTTAGGCGGTGCTGTTGGACCATCTATCCCCAATTTTGTTTCATCTGTAATCACAACTTCCATTCCGTTATCCAACGTAAAGCTCAGTCCGTCATCTCCAACTTCTGTTATGGTTCCTTCGATATTAAGCATTACACTTGCAGCAGGACCTGAATTATCAACCACAATTCTTTCCGTCAAATCTAACGCTGCATCGTTGTTTGTATTTGTTAAAGCAACTATAGCAATCACAGCACAAGCTACTAAACTTCCAACCATTAATTTTATATTTTTCATAATAACCCTCTTTTCTTTTTGTTCATATTCCATCATCTCTTTTTGCATTTTGCTCTTAAATTCTTCGGAAGCATGAATCTGCTTCATCACTTTCTTATAAGCATTCATCACACTTAACTCCCTTCTTCTAAAATACTTTTTAACTTCATTCGTACCCTTCTCAGCTTTGAGCCTACCGTGTTTACTTTCATCTCTAATAGCTTGGCAATTTCTGCAGTCGTATAGCCCTCGTAATAATGTAAATAAACAATGGCCCTCTCTTTGTGATCAAGCTCAAAAATCTCAGGGAGAACAATCTGTTCCTCTTTTGCGACAAACGTCATCTCTTCTGTTATAGGTACCGTCCTCTTGACGCGAGAAGACTTAAAGTAATCCTTGCATTTATTAAAAGTCACTTTGATGAGCCATGCCTTTAAATGTGCTTCATTATCGAAGGGCTTTTTCTGTCTCATCAGTGTCATGTAGACCTCTTGAACAATATCCTCCGCCTCAGACATATTTTTTGTCTGCTGCACAGCAATTCGTATTAAGGTGTCGCTATAAATTTGAACAATCTCATGAACACGTAAGCCGGCGAACGTTTTCATACTCAACCTCCTTCACTTTAAATACGATTCATTTTCGTTCATTCGTGCAACAAAAAAATTTTTTCTCAGAATTGAAATAGATTTGTTGTTCATTTATGACATACATTAATAGAAAAAAGAGTGAGAACTCATCAGTAATAGATAAATCCTCTCTCCTTTTAAAGGTGAAGTGTTTTCTGTTTTTGTATTGCCTCCATGTTGCAGTACTGGAAAATTTAGACATAATGAGTAATTATCACTCTATATGCAGGCGCACCTAAATTATGAAATATAATTGTTATGTCCAATCTTATTTATTTCTTTTCCATTTACAAATTAATAAGCAGGTCAGTATGTGAGTAATTATGATTAAGCACTTTACGTAAAGATAAAGGAACGTGTTTTGACCATGCTTATTGTATCCCCATAATTTAAGTGCAACTACTCATTAATTATTGAAACAATTGACACTAATACAGGTCCTCATCTACCATCAACTCCGGTCTAGCAAGTATCCGTTTATTCACAAATAGAATCTTCATCGGTATACTCTTCGAAAATATACAAGATTTAGTTATTTACCTTGCATATTTTGAACTTATTCATATAAAAAAACCCCAATTGTCTAGTAAATTAAAATTTAACCCCTAGTGTAGAGCATGGCTAACTATTTCTAACCAGTAATTGTGGGATTTTAAAACCTCATTTACTTATGGTACGGTTCGCCGCGATTAATTTTAAACCAAAAAAACTCTTAATAAAATGGTTAAATCGGTAACTCCTATTCAACAATTTGGCTCTATAATGAAAATAAGCGCTGTTCCTTTTTACAGAAAAGCGCCGATTGATGAATAGTGGAAAATGAGAAAATGCTGCAAAAATTATTCCTTTGTTTTGTGCTAAAACTACCAGTTACTTGTAGTACATTTTTTCACAATCTTTAAATAGGCAACGTCAATTAATTAAATATTTTTTATTTCTTTTATTCTTTGTCAATCAAAACTTCATTCAAGAAGAAGGACATCATCACCCACATGAATTTCGCCCGTTTTTATAACAGAAGCATATACGCCGAAATAATTGCTTCTTTCTTTTACAACTGTTTTTAACAAAGTCGCATCTTTTTCTGCATTTTCAGGATTAACGGTAATAATCATACATCTTTCACAATGCCTTTTTAATTCTATTTCAACTTTATTCCCTATCCTGACTCGTTTGCCAAACCATTGATCTTCTATAAAGGGGATTTTTTCATTTAATGATATAAGTAAATTAGGTCGAAAACGTCTATAATCAATCTCTGATTTTCCCCATATTTCTTTCAATCTATTTAATGAAGCGTCAGTAACAAGTTGAATGTGTTCTTCTTCAATTGCTCCTAAAGGTACGTAAGTAGGGGGATATGTAACAAGAGAAATTTTCCGTTTCGATTTGTGTTCAATTTCATTCGTTAATTCTTTATCCCCCCATTCAAAAGTCTTACCTTCAGGTGTCAATATTTCGACTCTAGGGTATTCATTCACCAACTCTTTACCTACGAATCTCGCTTTATATCGAACCATTTCTGGAAACTGTGTTATTGTTAAAAATTTTCCTGGTCTTGTTTCATCTAAAAAAGCATGGCTACGGTCTCCGTACAAGCCATATTCCATTATTCTTGTTTTCTGTACGCTCTCTCCATAAAAAGATTTCACAGGATGACGAACAATCTCCTTGATTTGACCGATTATCATCAAATTACCCCCCAGTTTTTTTAGTCTACTTTATCATACATTGTTCAAATTATTCTGCCCAGTTACCATAAAAAGAAAAGGCATTTCCATTTGTTCCAGAAACGCATCCGTTACCTCAACAACTAAAGTTGCTTCATCATAGAAACAACTTTTATATTACTACTATTTGGTTTATGTATTACTTCCTCATCATAAATGCTATATCCTATCGAACTATATAGTTTTAATTTTTTAGTAGCGGTCATACGGACCTTCATAATAATTTAGGAATTTCTTTATCTCGATTATATGCTTTGAATAAAAGCGAAAAGCGGGTATTCATGACCTCATCACGATTTATTTTTCTTCTTCAAAGGACTTCCATTAACTTAAGGCAGTTTGTTAGCAATTAGTTTCCATACGTCTTCAAAACTCTCTTTATAAAGCTCATTATCCCAACGGTCTGCAAAGTATGGATTATGGAAATATACAAATGCTGTAATAATAGCAGGGCCAGATTTTTTTAATCCACTAATGGATTCTGCTTTTTGCGCTAATTGTTTTAAGTGATCTTTAACGAGGATTTGAGTACCCTCTAAATAATCCGTATATAATCGAAACATACGTTTGTTTTCATGATAAAGTTTTTTCTTTGTAGTAGCCAGAAGCCAGAGCCAGTCGTGAAGTGCAACAGCTGAACTTATATCTTTGGGAGGTTCCCATTCTAATAATTCCTTAGAAGTCATTTTTAACCACCTTAGTGCAAGTTGCTGCAATAGGTCCTCTTTATTTTTGTAATGTTTATAAAATGCGGCATGAGTGACTCCAAGTTCTTTTGCAATATCAGAAAGAGTGGTTTTTTGCACTCCTTTTTTCAGTATTATTTCTTCTGTGACAGAAAATATCTTCTCTTTTGTAAGTATTGCCAATATGAACCCTCCTTGTTTATTCTAAGTTTCATTATACAGGATATACTCCTAAGTTACAAAATGTTGACTTTGTAACTTAGAGGTGTATAATAACCCTATCGTTAAGTTACAATATTAATATTTTGTAACTTAACTATTAAATAACAAAGGAGAAATATCATGAAAAAAACATCTACTGAAACACATGATTTGCGAGTTGCACTTGTTACAGGTGGTTCTGGCGGTATCGGACACGCAATAGTAAAAAAATTAGCCGATAATGGATTTGCTGTTGCTGTGCATTATTCTGGCAATAAGCTTAGAGCAGATACTATTGTGTATGAGATTGTACAGCAAGGTGGAAAAGCAATTAGTATAGGTGGAGATGTTGCAGATGAAAAAGTTATGCAAGAAGCTTTCGATATAGTTGAAGAAAAATTTGGGGGTATTGATGTCGTAATCAATACAGCAGGTATCATGTTACTCAGCCCTATCGCAGAGATGGACTTAGCTGATTTAGATAAAATGCACCGCACAAATATTCGAGGCACTTTTGTAATATCCCAACAAGCGGCGCGACGTGTTCGCAAAGGTGGTGCAATTATCAATTTTTCTACTTCTGTTACTCGCACGCAATTTC
This sequence comes from Bacillus sp. JJ1503, assembly GCF_036965125.1. NCBI lineage: Bacteria > Bacillati > Bacillota > Bacilli > Caryophanales > Bacillaceae > Bacillus > Bacillus sp. JJ1503. The sequence goes on along the minus strand of NZ_JBALOZ010000344.1, from coordinate 10,247 downwards.
CAACATATGGTGCTTACGTTGCAAGTAAAGCTGCCGTTGAATCAATGACAATGATATTGGCTCGCGAATTGCGTGGTAAAGATATCACCGTTAATGCAGTGGCTCCAGGTCCAACTGCAACACCATTATTTTTAGATGGAAAAGATGAACAAACAATCGATAAACTTTCTAAAGCAGCACCACTTGAACGTCTAGGTACACCTGAAGACATTGCCGACACAGTAACATATTTAGCAACTTCAGGACGCTGGATAAATGGACAGGTTATATTTTCAAATGGCGGACTTGCATAATTTAAATTAGGAGGGATGGATAATGAGTAGTGAAGAAAAAAAAGTCATAGTTATAACAGGAGCTTCAAGTGGATTTGGTGCTCTAACCGCTCGAACACTTTCAAGAGCTGGACATATTGTCTATGCGGGTATGCGGGAAACAGATGGGCGTAATGCTCCTCAAGTAAAAGCGGTTAACGATTATGCGTCCGAACATATGGTAAATATTAAAGCGATTGAAATGGATGTGAATTCACAGGATTCTATTGATTCTGCAGTGAGAGAAATTTTAGCAGAACATAATCATATTGATGTCTTGATTCATAATGCCGGACATATGGTTGTTGGTCCAGCAGAGGCGTTTACGCCTGAGCAACTAGCGGAAATGTACAATATAAATGTGTTATCGACTCAACGTGTTAATCGCTCTGTGCTTCCTAACATGCGGAAACGTGGACAAGGCTTGATAATTTGGGTGTCTAGCTCAAGTGTAAAAGGTGGAACACCACCTTACTTAGCGCCTTATTTTGCTGCAAAGGCAGGTATGGACTCATTAGCAGTATCTTATGCGGCTGAACTGGCCCGTTTTGGAATAGAAACTTCAATCGTGGTACCAGGTTCATTTACAAGTGGAACGAATCATTTCCTTAACGCTGGTCAGCCACAAGACAAACATGTACAAGAGGAATATGATGCTAAGTACAAAGGTTTAATAGATCAAATAAGTGAAAAGCTCGCTGCTATTTCCCCCGAGCACGCTGATGTATCTATGGTATCTGATGAAATTGTACGTATTGTATCTCTACCAAAAGGTGAACGACCATATCGAGTACACATTGATCCATCAGATGATGGATCAGAAGAGGCCTCAGTAGTTGCTGATCGTGTTCGAACAAAATTCCTTACTAGAGTAGGCTTAGATGATCTACTTCCAAAAACAATTGAACGAGCTGCTGAAACAAAATAATTTGATTTGTAGGCTGGAACGACAGAAATAGTACCAAATAATGAGCAGAATAAATCAAACAACATTTGTAATTCTATCAGGAGAAGAATTACCTCCCTTGAAAGGAATGGTATATATTGAATTACGGCATTTAGAATACTTTTTAATGGTGAGCAACGAACTACATTTTACAAAAGCAGCAGAAAAATTAGGAATTACACAACCAACTCTAAGTCATCAAATCAAGGTTCTTGAACAAGAAATAGGGTTTCCTCTTTTCAATCGTATTGGTAAGAAAGTTGAACTTACTAAGGTTGGAGAAATTGTACAAAAAGAAGCTGTAAAAATTCAAATTTCCTTACAAAATATATCCTCACAGATTGAAGCATTTACTAAAGTAAAAATAGGTGAATTAAAAATTGCTGTGTTACCAGGAGAAATAACGGATTTAATATCTACTTTGTGTATAAAATTTAATCATTTATATCCAAATATTAAAGTCTCAGTTCAAAGTACTGACCAAGTAGAGAAAGCTGTTTTAGAAAATCAAGCTGATTTTGGTATTGGTTTTCACTTTAAACAACTCGATTTGTTGCAAGTTATTAAATTATATGATGAAGAGTTTTATCTGATAAGTAATAGTAAAGGTAGTGACAACAGTATTTCCTTCACTACTGTATTAGATAGACCACTTATCTTATTTCCCAAAATGCATCAATGTAGAAAAATACTTGATAAGACTAGCGAGCAGGTTGGTAAACCATTAGTACCTATTGTAGAGACATCTAGTATTGAATCTATATTAAAGCTAGTTCGAAGTGGGACTGGTTGTAGTGTTGTTTCACGTACACTATACGACTTTTATGAGACAGGTGATTTATATTTTCAACGAATTGAAAAGCCATCTTTAAATGGAGAAGTTTCGCTTACAATGAAAAAGAACAGTTTTATAAATTATGCAACACGTGGTTTTATTGAGTTGTTAATAAATGAAATAGAGANNNNATAGAAATAATTAAATAGATAAATGATAAATACTCTTTTACAATAAAGAAAGCCTTTTGTACAAAGGACTTTTAAATAAGAAAGGTGTTTTAGATTATGCTTAATGAAGTAGCAGGTATTAAAATTCCGGATTCTATATTAGCAAAGGATGCAAGAGATATTTTGAGAGAGCACGGAAATGATTTATTATGGAATCATTCAAATCGTGTATTTCTATTTGGTGCCATTGCGGGAAAAAAGGCAAATAAGAAATATGACTTAGAGTTACTGTATATCAGTGCATTATTTCATGATTTAGGGTTAACAAAAGAGTATAGCAGTCCAGATTTACGATTTGAAGTAGATGGTGCAAATGCTGCAAGAAGCTTTTTGCAACATTATCAAGTTCCAGATGAGACGATTCGTCTTGTATGGGATGCAATAGCATTGCATACAACAGTTGGTATAGCAGAACATAAAGAATCTGAAGTCTCATTACTGAACTCAGGTGTTGAGTTAGATGTTATAGGGAGAGGTTTTGAACAATTTCCAGCTGACTTGAGAGAAGAAATTGTAAAGGCATTCCCACGTAATAATTTCAAACAAGATATTATTCCAGCATTTTATGAAGGTTTTAAGCACAAACCAGAAACTACTTTTGGTAATATTAAATCTGATGTCGTTAAATTCTTTGAACCGAACTATAAACAAAAAAATTTCTGTGAATGTATATTACATTCACCTTGGAAAAATTAATCAAACAAAAGTGTTAATTTTAGGTTTATACCATCAATTTTAATCCCAGGGAGATATAAAAATTCATTTATATGTGCCCTTTTAAATAAAAATTTAATGAATTATAGTGCATAACCATTTTGTTTAATTTGTCTTGCTTTTGACATAAAAGCAACACAAACTAACAATTATTGAAGTAAAAACACACATAAATTTGGTTAATTACAAATTTATGTGTGTTTTCTGATTGAAAGGTCAATTAGTAGGTAAAGCTTTGTTAGGATGTCTTATTCCATTAAATGGCCCGATTGTTGAACACAAGTTAAACAACACTCTTCAACTATACTCCCTCTATATAGAAAGGAAAATCTCACGATTTCTCTTGTTTTCTCCAAATTTCGTAATAGTTTGTTTTAAAACCCATTTGCGGAATGGAATTATAGTGTTCTAAAGGGTAATTTTGGTTATCCTCCGCACTTATGGCATTTCATCTTTTCCCGCTCCCCTATCTTTTTAGGGGAAGTATAACATAAATGGTGTTACTCCTTAAAAAAGTGTTCTTCTTACTCCTCAAAAATTAAGCTAAGAATCGATTCTTCATCTTATCTTTCCTTACGAAATTTCGTAAATGAACTAGGATTAATAACAGGATCTTCTGGTGCCAAATCTAAAAAATATTTAAATGACATATCGTATTTCGAACGTTCTACTACATCTACATCGGATAAATCAAATATTGATTTTAATAATAAGTATTTAAACATCCGAATAGGCGATACTGCATTACGACCATTATTAAGACAGTATTTATTTTTCAGTTCTTCTAAAATGAAAGAGAAGTCAATAAGTTCATTAATTTGACCAAGCATATTATCCTTTGGAACAACTATATCGTAAATTGCCATAATTGGACTAAGACTAAATGATTCTTGGTTTGAAATCTTTTTGAAAAATCACCTACATACATAACCTTAAATTATAAAGTAAAAAGGCAGTATAAAGTTCTTAAATAACAAACTTTATACTGCCTAATTAATAAATGGACTTTTTCAGTGCCCTCATTCAATATAGGAATCATCTTCTAGATGCAGCTTAATCCCTTTTTTTATAGTGTCCTAGACAAAGGGTTCCAGTTTATGTTTGGCGGGATCTCTTTTATAAATTAATATTCATACTGAACGGTTTATAAAGTTAATTATGAAGCTTGCTTATAGTTTCTTCAACTCTAGACAATGCTTTATCCAGATTTTCCATAGAGTTTGAATATGAAATTCGTATTTTACCGCTTGTAAAGAATGCTTCCCCTGGTACTACAGCAACGTTAACAGTATCTAATATATAGTTGGCTAAATCCATTGCTGTTTTAATTTCATATTCATTATATTTTTTTCCTAAATAATAGCTAACGTCTACCATAATATAGAATGCACCAGCAGGTGTTGAGCATGATAAGCCCTTGATGCTGTTTAGTCTATTTACAACATATTCTCTGCGCTTTTTAAACGCCTCAACCATTACTTCAATATCATGCTGTGATCCAGTTAGTGCAACTGTAGCAGCTTTCTGAGAAATACCGCTAGTTGCGGATGTCATTTGGCTTTGTAAAGACTTCATAGCATCAATTACCTGCTTTGGTCCAGCAGCATAACCTACCCTCCAGCCTGTCATGGAATAAGCCTTTGAAAAGCCGTTCACTGTAATTGTATGTTCCCATGCCTTTTTAGAGACAGAGGCACAGCTTACATGCTTGTTATCATCGTAAATTAACTTTTCATAGATTTCATCAGTGATAACCCAAAAGTCGTTTTCGCATGCAATATTGACTAATTGTTCTAAGCTTTCCTTACTGTAAACAGCACCAGTAGGGTTATTAGGAGTACAAATAATAATCGCCCTTGTATTTGGTGTAACGGCTGCTTTAATTGCTTCAATATCAAGAACATATCCGTTTTCTTCTTGAACAGGAACAAGTATTGGTTTTGCATTTGCGATTTTAACCATATCAACATAGCTTACCCAGCAAGGAACTGGGATGATAACTTCATCCCCTTCATCGCATGTAGCCATAATTGCGTTAAAAATAGCCTGCTTTGCACCTACTGTTACACAAATCTCATTTAGATTATACTCAAGACCATTATCTTCTAATAATTTTTTAGAAATTTCCTGCCTAAGTTCAACAATGCCTGGGCCTGGCGTATACTTTGTAAAACCATCAACAATAGCTTTAATTCCAGCAGTTTTAATATTATCAGGCGTTTGATAATCTGGTTCTCCAACGTTTAATGAAATAATATCTCGGCCTTCTTTCCTTAATTCCGCTACTTTTGTAATTAAAGCAGATGTAGGTGAACCGGAGAACCTGCTCATTCTATTTGCTAGCTTCATATTGAGCCTCCTTATCGAAATCTATTTTCTTTGGATTCCATAATTTTTCGTTTTTAGCAACAATCATTGTACCAAGTACGTCACCAGAGACGTTTACTGTTGTATTAGCCATATCCAGTAATCGGTACATACCTACAATTAATCCCATAAGTTCTAATGGAAGACCTAATAGGTTTAAGAAGATCGCACCTGTTACGATACCTCCTCCTGGAATACCTGGTGCAGCAATTGACATAATCGTAGAAATAAGAACGATTAATACGAATTGTGCTGGTGTAAAGCTGATGCTGTACATATCAGCAACGAATACTGCAAGTACAGTTTTCCATAAAGCTGCTCCTGTAAGGTTGATTGTCGCACCTAATGGAATCGAAAAAGATGCTATTGAGTGTGGAATTCCTAGCTTTTTAGTTGTAACATCCATTGTTATTGGAATTGTACCAGCACTTGAAGTTGTTGCCATAGTGTTTGCCCAAATTGGGAGCATTGATTTGCATAAATAAGAGTATTTTACGCCTGAATATAAGGCTGCAAATACACTTAAAATAATCCATATAAAAAGGTCACCAATCCATACAGCTGCAATGAATTTAAACATTGCACCGAATAATTGTGAACCGTATTCAGCGACAGTATTTGCCATTAAAGCGAATACACCAATTGGAGCGTAAATCATAACAATATCAAGCATACGATAAATTACGTTAGCACTCTGATCCACAAATTTTGTAACTAAATTAGCTTTTTCCCCAAGTAAAACTAAAGCAATACCGAAAATAAATGAGAAGAAGATTATCTGCATTACATTACCTGTAGACATAGCTTCTACTATGTTGGTAGGAACCATTTCAAAGAAGAATGCAAGGAAGTCTGGCGTTGTAACGTTAGATGCGTCAAAATTTGAAGCACCTTCCATAGTGAATCCTTTACCCGGCCGGATGATAGCTGCAACAATAATACCTAAGATAGCTGCAAAAATCGTCATTACTGTATAAACTAAAACAACCTTTGACCCTACTCGTTTTAATTTGTGAACATCACCGATTGCAGCAATACCACTTGTTACACTGAAGAAAATAACTGGTACAATTAGCATTTTGATTAAGTCCATAAATAAAGTACCAAGTGGTTTTATTGTTAATGATATGTCAGTAAATATAGCTCCGAACACAATACCTAAAATGAAACCGGCTAACATTCGGTGCGGGAGATATTTTTTATCAAAAATATATTTTTTCATATGAGTCTCCTTTCAAAAACACTAAATCATTAAATATATTAGGAAATAAACCGCTTGCTTTTTAATTATCAATTATAAACATCATCAATAATTCCACAGTTTTTTTGCTTTAACTTTTCGTCTACCCATCCTCTTTTTGCTGTTCCATCAGTTGCAGCTTGCACTTTCTTTTGGTCATTAGCAGATAGAACCTTTGCAGCTTCTAAGATAGTAGCAGCATCATTTCTTGGGATGACAACCACACCGTCAGCGTCGCCAAGTATAATATCACCAGGGCTGACATGGATGCCTCCACAAGCAATCGGGACATTGACCTCACCTGGACCTTCTTTAAAGGGGCCTCCCGGAGTAGTGCCTGTTGCATAAATGGGTAAATCCATTTGTGAAATTACATCAATATCACGAATCGGGCCATCTAAAACTAAGCCTGCAATTTTTTTTGTATGTGCTGCGTAGGTTGCCATAATTTCCCCTAAAAGTGCCTGAGTGCGATCTCCCTCGTTCGAAACGATGATTATATCACCTTCACCAGCTATATTTAATGCTTTATGTAGTAAAAGATTATCACCAGGACGTGCTTTTACAGTAAGTGCTACACCAGCCATAACTTTTTCTTTAGGCTTGGACATTAATTTAATTTCTGAGCTGAGAGCACTTAATCGCTCCATACAGTCAGCAACGTTTGCAGCTTGAATAGATTTAAATTGTTCTACAAGGTTAAGATCTGGCAATTCTCTTTTTAAAAATACTCGATTACCTACACTCATTTTCGAATATCCCCTCTCAGTAAACTAGATTCAAAATTTATTTTCAAAACAAACACCTCCTGAAAAAATTTTTTCTTAACTTAAAAACGATAATATCAGCTTTAATTATTTTTGTAAACTCAATTTTTAAATAACTCTTAAAATAAAAAGTAATTAGATTAGTAAAAAAGTGATTGCCTGCTAAAATAATTATTATAGATTTTCTTTAAAAATTGTTTTTATTGGTCGTAATATGTAAGCGTTGCAGATATCAGAGCTTGAAATCTTCAAGTGACATAATGGATTTATTTTATTAGAAAATCTTTATGGGCATGAGTTGTTGATTAGATGGAAATATGGTTTCCAGAGGTATGCTATACTATATAAATCACAATCATGTAGGGAAAAAAATGATGGGAGCTTAATTTGATGGAGAAAGCCATATCTTTACCAGATTTGATTAAGGAACAATATAATAATTTGACAGATACTCAACGCAAAATTGCTGATTATTTTTTGAAAAATGAAGATGCAACTTCCTTCTTAACAATTGATCGATTAGCCTCGCAAATAGGAGTAAGTCCATCTTCTCTTACTAGATTTGCTACTGAACTGGGGTTTCAAGGATATCCGGATCTACAAAAAAAGTTGAGAGAAAATCTACAGCATAAATTAAGTCCTGCTTTTCGTCTAACATCAGGGATTAGCCAAGAAAAAAATGATGTATTTGTAAAATCCTTTCAAAAAGATTTATCAAGTTTACAGGAAACAATGCAGTTGAACAGTCAGAATATGATGGAGTCAGTAGTTAAATTACTGCGGGATTCTAGAAATATTTATATAATCGGGCACCGCAGCTCTTATTCAATTGCATCTTATATGCACGCTGTCTTAGAGCCTATTTTAGGTAATGTAACGCTTGTTAATACAATAGAGCGTATGCATATGGAATATTTACTGCGTATGAGTGAACGTGATGTATTAATTAGCATAAGCTTCCCTAGGTATCATCTAGAAACGGTGGAATTTACTGAACTTGCGCAGAAACAAGGAATTAAAGTAGTTGTAATTACTGATAGTATGGTCTCTCCGTTGATACAATACGCTGAGACATATTTGTTGAGTAAGTATGAGAGTGTCAACTTCCACAATTCTAACGTCTCTGCTTTAGCTCTTGTAAATTCTATTTCTGCTTCTTTAGCAGCTTCTCTAGAGGAACAAGTTAAAGCTAGATTAAATTTAATTGAAAAGCTAAATGAAGGAACAAAAAGTACTAGATTGAAATTGTAAGCAATGTTTTTTATAGATTATCCAGATATTAATATAATGTTGAATAATAAAAACAGTATCATTGTTAATTTCCTATATTAAAAAATTATTCTAATGACAGTTTTTCAACGTGATTACTTAACGCATATTTAGTGGTTAAGTTAAGATAAATGCGGATTTACAACGTTAAGTAAATTAGAACATAGAAAAATCGGTTCCTTACAACGTTTAGGAACCGATTTTTAAATTTGGATTCTTATGCTGAAGCCCCTATAACCATCCATGAAGCGCAAAAATCAGCGCTTCACCACAAAGAATGAAAATCCATAACATATTCGGATTCTTTTAAAAATAAATTTATGGATGAATATCTGGCAGGCAAACTTCCACGTCAAATTTTTATAGAGAACGGCTTTGATATCGATGTTATTGGGTTGAAGCTGATTGAACAGTCAGCTCACAGGTGGAAGAAGGTGTACGAGAAGAGCGGGTTAATTGGTTTGAACGATTCGAGGAAAACAAGTTCTGGTAGACCATTAAAACGGAACCTTACACCAGCCGAAGTAATTGAAAGGCAGTAAGTAAGAATTAAGCTACCGGAGGGACAAGTAGAGCTATTAAAAAAGCTAGAAGTGACAGAAAGGAGGCTGCTAAACGCAAGCGAAAATCTAGATCCTAGTAGAGTGTATCAGTTGATTTATGAGACCATTGAACAAAATCAATTTAAGCGAATGACAAGGTATTTTTGTGACCTTCTAGGGGTCTCTCGTTCTGGATATTATAGCCACCTAAAGGCATCCAATAGCCGCGTAGCAAGAGAACAATTGGACTTAGAAGCCAAAGAGGTTATTTTAAAGTCGTCGTGGTTATAAGAGGGTCGCGGTCCATAAAAATGATTTTGGAGAATGAAAATAAACCTGATATTTAGTCGAAAAAAGATTCAAAGAATTATGAGGAAATACGGCATAGTCTGCCCTCACAGAAGGCCAAACCCTAGGAAAATGTGAATTTACAACGTTAAGCATATTTTCAAGACGATTACACCGATTTTAACACGTTAAGAACTCTTAATGGTCTTAAAGACTCTAACGAGAGCTTTTTCTCCGAATTAGAATGATATTCCCCCAGTAAATTAAAATGCTCCCAGCCTTAAGGAGACATATGATGCAACAAGTCCTCATTAAAATTCCCTTAATAATCCGCATTTTCCTAACGCTACACCTTTGTGTGCTGTTAAGACCGTACAGTACATATCGAGTCAATGAAACTTGCAATTTAAACAATTCTGTCACTTACTGCCGAAGTCTGATAAAATAACAACATAGAAAAACCCCTAAACTTTGGCGAGCGCAGGGGTTTCTCATAACTATCAGTGTACCCATAAAGGGTAATTTTTTATGGGAAATAAAAAAAACATCGAACAGTCAAAGTATCACGCTTGGTTTCATTGTAATGACAGTGACGGTTGGATTACTGCAGCTAAGAAAAATGCATATTCGAATTTTTTTACAATATCACTTTAACACAAGGCTTTAAACTAATCCTGTGGAGGGATAAATCATTAGTACGTCTGATTACTTTTTATACAATATATCTTTATTTGAAAAAATACTAGACCAGTTATCTGACTGTGTTGTTGCAATTGGTAAAAATGGTTTTGTTATTTA
>NZ_JBALOZ010000343.1:0-6727 GCF_036965125.1 Bacillus sp. JJ1503 | reverse complement strand
CTATTGCAATAACCCCAAATATTATAAACATTACTAACCTCCATATATTTTTATTTTTGTCGTGTAATAATACTAATGTGCATCATCTCAATTTTTTGCATTACTTTTTTATTAGACATTAATTCGTCAAAGCTTATTTTATAGTAAATGCTCTTCCTTTTGTGATTTCTTATTGAACAAACCTGCCCTTTAGTTTAAGTACATCTCTTCACAATTTCACATAAATATCCAGTTTTGTTTAAAGTCTTTTTCCATTAAATGGACCTATTATGAAAAAGGACGCAAATCCTTATTCCGGATAAGCGCCCGATTGTGGAAGATCGTTTTTCAACTAAAGCCCCCCTGTAATTGAAGTATAGGAACGAAAAAAATGCAGGTTTACAGCGTTAATAAATTGTCTCTATATAAAGGTTTTTATTCAGATAACACCCCCATAACGTTTGCTGCAAAATCTTGAAAAGTTTTATTGCAGCTTTGTTTATATACCTTTGCATAAAAAGCTGTATAAACAATATTCAAAGGAAAACCCAAGAATTGTTGTTTTCGCATCATTTCTTGGGTTTTTGTGTCTTCCCAAACTTTCATTTGGGAACGTTATTATGAATAAAACTACATACTCTATAAATTTTTACTACACTACAACATCCTTAAAACCTAATTGTTTTTTTAGGGGGTGTCTTTGGAATTTCTATTAACCTTGCGACATTCTTGCCTTTATTAAATCTCACCTTGTTTAGCCAATAAACAAAAGCATCTGTTCGATAAGAAACACCATAGGTAACATTTCCATCTTCCTCATATTCAAACCAATAAGGATGTTGGTTGTCCCTATTATAAAGCCATTTCCAAAAGTCCCTTTGTAATTAATTAATATTTCTTCCTACTTTTGCAGGACAAATCATATACTCTATATCATCTTCATAATCAAATCCGACTTTAACAATCATAATTCATCTTCCCTTTCTATCTAGTGAATTTTGCAAGACGTAGACTATTATAAATTTCTGACACGCCTATAATAACATATATATTCTATTGTTTTTTTGTTAGGTATTAAAGCTCCCAAAGCGTCGTTTGGTAACCTTTCATAAAAGAATGGTATTCAATAATATGGCCCTTAAATGGCAAAAGCACTTTCCTTATTACAGAAAAGCGCCCGATTGTTTAGGTATAGTTCTTCACAAAAATCTAGGAAGTAACAAATACACAACAAGGAAGAGACTCACGATCCCCCAAACTGTGGTTCCCGCTATCCTCCAAACTATGGATTGGGTAGCTGAACTTTGATGGACCTCATTTTCCATATTTCTTGTTATAAAAGCAAGAACAACAAATCCGATTATGATGAACCCAACAGCTATCCAAGATAATAAATCCACTTTTTATCCCCCTTTGTTGTGAATTACCTTCTAAACCTGCTACGTAGTTCAAATACATTCCTTCGCAATTTTTATACGTTTCATAGTGCAAAAAGTTTCGAACACTTAATCAACAATATGGCCCTAAAATGGAAAATGAGCGTTTATCCTTGTTCAAGGAAAGCGACCAATAATTGAATAAAAATCAGTTTCTATTAGCGTTTTTAGGAATAAATAGGCATCCCTTTTTTAAAGTCAAATATTATGAGATGCATGTTCCATTTGTAACTGGCTCATCGGGTTTTAAAAGAACAACATCCCCCTCTTCCGGAACCCCCCCTATTACCAATACCTCAGATTTAAACCCTGCAATACGCATTGGAGGGATATTAACTACTCCTACCACCTGACGCCCACAAAGTTGTTCAGATGAATATCTTCGTGTAATTTGAGCCGAAGAATGTTTTATACCGATCTCTTCTCCAAAATCAATTTGTAGTTTTATAGCAGGTTTTCTTGCTTCAGGAAAAGGTGTGGCGTTAATAACCGTGCCTACACGAATATCTAATTTAAAAAAGTCCTCAATTTTTGCCATAGAAATATAACCACCTTTTAATCATTTTTTTAATATTACTCTTTTCTGAACCATCTTAATCTCCTTTTGACCACTAGAATTTTTGGACGACCATATTAATATTCCGATTCCTAGCATTAAGAGGAAAATCCCAAACCAAGAAGTGATAGTTAAGTATTCATCTACTATTAAAACCCCTAATAATGCTGCTGTTAATGGTTCTGCTAACGTGAGCGTCACAGCATTGGATGATGAGACATGGATAAGTCCTTTGGCAAAAAGTAAATATGCGATCCCAGTCGCCACAATTCCAAGTTGAAGACTTACACTTACACCTCGGAAACTCATTATCCAAGACATATCAAAAATAAATAAAAACGGAGATAAAAAAATTGCACTAAGAGTGAAAATGACTGCTACTACTGATAAAGACGAATGGTTTACAACCAAATTTCTACTGATAATCGTATAACTTGCAAAGGATAACCCAGCCCCTAATGACATTAAGATTCCAACAGGATCTAAATATGCTGATTCTTTGTTACCAAAGAGCAATAGACAACCTAAGATAGATAAAAAAGTAGAATACCACCAAACTTTAGAAGGACGAATTTTTAAAAATAACCATTCTATGAGACCTGATAAAATCGGCGCACTCCCAATGGCTACTACTGTTCCAATGGCCACTCCTGTAATTGAAACTGCAGAGAAAAATAATGGTTGATACAATGCCATACTCAAAGAAGCTAATATTGTTGTCTTGACTGGCCAATTTGTAAAGTTGAATTTTCCTGTTATTAGAACAATTATGACTAAAAATATTCCTCCGACTGCTAAGCGAGTAGCCCCGATCACAATCGGGTGTGCCGTTTCTGGTGCAAGTGCCTGTGTTGTACCCGTAGTCCCCCAAAGTATTGCGGCAAGTAATACTAAAAAAGGAGCTAATTTCTCCTTCATTTTGTTCACCTCAATAAAAAAAGATAAAAAGAAATATAAACTTATAATAGAAAATTCCATGAAAAATTTTCTATACCAAGTTTAATATACTTTTTATCTATTATTAAGAATTCTAAATTTTTGTGGAGGTAGCCCCTCACAACGGACAAACCATCTAGAAAACGACGAAGAATTCTCAAAACCTAATTCTTCACTAATCTTCGACATGGACCATCCTGTTGAAATCAAAAGTTGTTTGGCCTCATTCAAACGAAGTTCAGATATATAAACTTTTGGGCTTTTACCAGTTTTATCCTTAAACCAAGCGGAATAATATACTGGATGGTAATGCTCTATCTTTGCTAAAGTTTCTAGTCTAATTGACTCTTTATAATGTTTATGAATGTATTCAATAGAAAGTGGCTTAGAAATTTGAAGTTTGCTGGTAACATATCTTGTCAAATCTACTAAGGAGGATGTGCTTTCCTGACTCTTCGCCTCTTCCAATAACAAATATCGGATAGAACCCCATTGTTTATCCAACCGTATGTACATGTCACTCGTATTCTCTGGCAAATATTGTATTGGAATATCTAAAATTAAGAATTCATTTCTATCCATAGAACGGTAATTATGTTCTAACTTGGGAGGCATATAAAAACAATAAGCTGGGTTAAGATTGATTTCTTGCAACTTCGTTTGTATATCTAGGGAGCCTTTTAATGGAAATAGAAATTGTCCAAACTCATGTTGGTGAGAAGTAAACTCTCTAGTATAGGATCTTTTTTCACATGTTACGTGGTTTACAGTTTTCATTTTTCATCCCCTCACTATAAATTATATTATAGTCCTATAAATAGATGTAAGAATATTTTTCCTCCATTAAATGGCCCTTTAATGGAATAATCGAATCACTTGTAGCCTTGCTTTTAGAAGGCTGAGACCATCTTTTAATATAGTTAAAGATAAGGAAAATAACACCGTGCTACCACACCGTGTTATTTTTTTATCGAATCAAGTAGCATGCACCTTTGAATGCGGAACGCTGCAAGTCATTCGAATGCTACAGACATTGCTGGAAACCCACCTGCAATCACCGCATCACCGTAAACTCCCTCCCAAGTACAGTCGGGAGATCATTTCCGAATCACTTGCAGCTGCTTTCGGAAGGCTGAATCCATCTTTGAATAAAGTTAAAGACAACGAGAGTGCATCTCTGAATATAGACGGCAATCACACCCCCAATCTTTTTCGGGAAGAACGCCCGAAAATGCGTCATTGTTCCCTCCCCCACAAAAGATTGGCCACTTTTTTTTTGCACAAAAATACGATTTTATCAAAGTTATATCCTTATATTCTGGAATACTATAAGTGAAATTGAAGCTTTGATAAAATTGGTTTTAAAAACATCGCAAATAGCGAAAAAGAAGAAATAACATGACTAGACTCTGATTCATTTCGACATAAAGATCTGTCATCCTTCAAAATACCTAATAACTTCACACTATCGTCAAATATTGTAGGTATAAATGTTTATATCATATTTAATTAAGTATTATGAAAATTGGTAACTTATACACTACTGGGGAATCCCCCCATATCCTACAATTGAATTTAATAGGGTAGAGGAGGGATTTAATGGGAAAGAAAGCGTTTTCTCTAGTAACCACTTTAGTAATAACGATTGCATTAACTCTATCATCTGTGAATTATACAAATGCGGAAACAGTAGCAGCAAAGAAGAATCAAGAAATAAACTCATTGGTAAATGTAAAATCAGAAGCGAAATATTCTTACAAGGATGCCATCCGCGAGACCGTTTTTGTACAATCAAGCCTTGACACGGATGGAAACGGGGTTCCTGATCGAATTGCTGTAGACATCATCCGGCCGAAAGAATCCGACACAGGGCTGAAGGTACCTGTGATTATGGATGCCAGCCCCTATTATGAAAGCTTAGGTAGAGGCAATGAAAGTGAAGTAAAGGGCAAAGATAAAGACGGGAATATTGAGAAGTTTCCGCTTTATTATGATAATTATTTTGTTCCAAGAGGATATGCAGTTGTCTTGCCGGATATGGTAGGAACCAACCAATCGGATGGCTGTCCAACTACCGGCGGTTATGAGGAAATTGAGAGTATTAAAGTTGTGATCGATTGGCTCAATGGAAGGGCAAAGGCAGTTGATAAAAATAATAACGAGGTAAAGGCATCGTGGACAACCGGTAATGTGGGGATGATTGGTAAATCATATGATGGTACATTAGCAAATGGTGTGGCAGCTACAGGAGTAGAAGGCTTAAAAACAATCGTTCCGATTGGTGCGATTAGCAATTGGTATAATTATTACCGCTATGCAGGGCTTACATACTATAATAATGGACCTGGTGGATTAGCAAGCAGGGTCGTTAACAGTTCCCGGAAAGCAACTTGTCAGCATGTGTTCGATCGCGTAAATAAAGAGGCAGATGACGCCACCGGTGACTACAATGATTTTTGGAATGAAAGAAACTATGTGAAAGATATCAAAAAGGTGAAAGCCAGTGTCTTTGCCATCCACGGTTTAAATGACTTAAACGTGAAGATGAACCATTTCAATTACTGGTGGGAAGTACTAAATAAAGAGAATGTCCCTCGTAAGCTTTGGCTTACACAAACGGGCCACGTGGATCCATTTGATTTCCGCAGAGCAGAGTGGGTAGATACGCTGCATCGCTGGTTTGATTATTGGCTACTAGGCTTGCAAAATGGCATCATGGATGAACCTGCTGTCGATATAGAAAGAGCAGCGGATGTTTGGGAAAACCATGCATCATGGCCGGATAAAAATGTTAAATCAACTAAAATTCGCTTTGCACCTGGGGAAAACGAAAATTCACCTGGAGTTTTAACAACTGGTCCGGTAAAAGGAAACTTTACTCAAACCTTTACAGACAATCCGAGGCAAACAGAAACGGCGATGGTCACAAATGAAATGACCGTAAAAAGCGACCGTTTAGTATTCCTATCAGAACCACTAAGCGAGGATGCCCGCATGAGCGGTGTACCGGAAATTTCGCTTCGAGCAACAGTAGATAAGGATAATTCCAATTTGTCTGTGATGATTGTGGATTATGGAATGGACACTAGGGTAAATCATACGGGAAGTGGAGAAGGAATCAGAACATTAACTACAAATACCTGCTGGGGAGAAAGTACGGAGGCAGATAGCGCCTGTTATAGAGAAACAGAGAAGACGTTCCGTACAGCACCATATGAAATTGTCTCTAGAGGCTGGTTTGATCCGCAAAATTGGAAATCACTTTTACAAACAGATCCTTTAAATCCAGGAAAAAACTACAAATTTGAGTGGGGCGCATTGCCACATGACTACGTCTTTAAGAAAGGCCATCGCATCGGAGTCATTATTGCAGGAAGCTCATATCAGAGGACCATTCCTTCCGCAACTGGGGCCACCTTCAATGTCCATCTTGGCCAAAGCGTTATAAACCTGCCAATCGTTGAAGGCAAAAAAGGCGTTAATTTTTAATAGCAAGCTGTACCGTCAATTCCACAAATGATTAACTGAAGGTTAGATTTGTTCCTATGTAAATCAGTATCCCTTTGAAGGCTCCTGGGTTTTAACATTTACTTACTACTCACCTATCTGTCTAAAAAAAGAGGTAGTACCCAATGGGTATTACCTCTTTAACTATTATTCTTTTTTTTCCATTACCAGGGCCATCGCGGCGAGGAACATAATTATACAAATATCTGTTGGATATTTATTCAAGAATATGGCCCTTTTCTGGAACAAGTTTTTTTGCCCTGAGTAAAAAATAAATTCACCTCTGTTGTCACAATATATTATGGAGGTGATT
>NZ_JBALOZ010000342.1:4260-4820 GCF_036965125.1 Bacillus sp. JJ1503 | reverse complement strand
ATATTAGAGCGGTGAAGGAAAATCAAAAATAATAGAAAAATAGAAAAAATAAGTTCATGCTCCCGGCCAGGTGTGAAAAAGGAATAGACGAGTAGAGTCAGGCCGACTGCTAGTGATCCGTAATATACATATTTCGATATAAAGATAATAAAGAAAAAAGCAAAATAGGCAGCCAAAAACATCCATATATTTGCTACAAGAAGGACCCCTGCCGTTGTGGCAATGGCCTTTCCCCCTCTAAATCCCGCGAAAATTGGAAAACAATGCCCAATTACAGCAGAAAGCCCAATTAGTAAGGCATCCGTTTCTACCCCTGCTAAAGTAGGAAGGAAGGCGGCAAGAGCCCCTTTTCCAACATCGATAAGCAAGACGATGATAGCGGCTTTTTTTCCAAGAACCCTTAATGTATTTGTGGCGCCAGGATTATTGCTTCCGTGCTCGCGTATATCAATATTAAAAGCTAGCTTTCCAACAATAAGTGCAGTCGGAATGGATCCGATAAGATATGCAACTGCAAACAATAATATTGTCATCATATCATCCTTTATCGCAGATTAACG
>NZ_JBALOZ010000342.1:0-4156 GCF_036965125.1 Bacillus sp. JJ1503 | reverse complement strand
AGCACGTCCTGTGTGTCGGCCCCCCATTGATTGAAGTTTCACTTTATGGGAAAATAGTGGGTAGGGATTTCCATGCATTTGGTAAAGTAATTAATTTTATCTTACCATGGATTGATTTCTGTTTGTGCGGAAATTTCTGAGACAGGCAAAGGTGTGATGTAAATCACTTATATATCATACTAAGAAATGATATCTTTTATATAAAGAGATTTTCACTATTTATATGTGGGAAATATAGTTTAAGGGGGTAGGAGTTTGATGACAGGAGCGATATTTTTTGTGATCGTCCTTACCATTATCGCAATTATTACTACTATTATATTTATTACTAAAGGTGATCCTAATTACAGAAAATCAGCTAAACGGAATACAAGGAATCTCACCGTTATATACGTGATAGCTACCATCCTATCATTATTTGCATTAGCTTTTTATATTTGGCAATTTTAATAAAATACATTTTTCGAAAACGCTTGGGAAGCCAATTTTCTAAGCGTTTTTCTATGCCATTATATTTTTTTTAAAAAAATTACCTTTTTAGTGTAGGGATAGAGCACCTGACTTTCGTCTATTAGGGTGGAAGCTGTCAGAAAGGGGGAGAGAGCGATTAGCGACCAAGTTCTAATCCAAAAAGTAAAAAGCGGCAATCACCATGCATTTCGGCTTTTGGTTGAAAAGTACCGCAATGATTTGTTCCGGACAATCTACGCGGTATTAAGAAACCAAAAAGAAGCGGAAGATGCCACACAAGAAGTTTTTATTAAGATTTACACCTCTCTCTCCCAATATGAAAATCAAGGGTTTAAAACATGGATTACGAGAATTGCAGTAAATCATGCAATTGATGTAAAGAGGAAGCAGAATCGGAGTCAAGAAGATATAATAGATTTGGCGGAAAGAGAAATATTGGGGAATCGATGGGAA
This sequence comes from Bacillus sp. JJ1503, assembly GCF_036965125.1. Lineage (NCBI taxonomy): Bacteria > Bacillati > Bacillota > Bacilli > Caryophanales > Bacillaceae > Bacillus > Bacillus sp. JJ1503. The sequence goes on along the minus strand of NZ_JBALOZ010000342.1, from coordinate 3,232 downwards.
AGTGTAGAGGACGAGATTATACATAAAGAAAAAGTTTCCCGTGTTCGTGAAAAGCTCCATGAGCTGCCTGAAAATTATCGAAACGTCATTTACGATTTTTACATTGCAGATAAGACGTATCAGCAAATGGCTGCGGAACAAAATGTTCAAGTGAAGACAATCGAGACGAAGCTTTACCGTGCCCGCAATTGGATGAAGAAGCATTGGAAGGAGGACGATTTTTCATGAGGCATTATTCAATAGAAGAGTGGATGAAATACGTGAAAAATGAATTCGATCAGGACGTCCGTGAGGAGTATGAAAACCATCTTTATACTTGTGACCAATGCTTGGATTTATATCTAGAGGCGGTGACGGTGGCGGAAAGCGAATTGCCGGAGATTGAGAATGATATTGAATTTACCAATTCAATCATGGCTCAGATAGCTGAGAATCATCCTCCTTCAGTAAAGGTCGTGAATAAGAGGAAGGAAAGCCGGCCTTTTTATCAAACGGCGATATTTCACTATACAGTCGCAGCGGCCATGACCATTTTACTTATGACAACTGGCGTTTTCCAGTCGATTACACAATATACCGTAAGTGTCCAAACACCAAGCTTCCAGGAAAAAAGAACATCGGTTACAGAAGGAATTGTAGATAAAACCTTCGCCTGGATGGATTCATTAGATAAAGATAGCAAGGAGGCTAATAAATAATGAAAAATCCGATTATCGCGTTTTTATTGGGATTTTTCCCTGGTGGCGGTTTGCTTTATTTAGGAAAAATATTTTGGGGTCTTATTTACATGTTCGGGGAGTTTTTCTTGATTGCGATTACCTTTTTCTTTGCCGCACATGGTGAAGGGGACGTCGCTTTCGTGATTGTCATCATTGGAGTGATTCTTTATCTTGTCAATCTAGTTGATACAGGGATTTCGGCATCCAGAATGTTGCATCGCAAGGAAGCAATGCCTGTCGAGTCTGGTTCGGCTAGAAGTGAAATGGAGTATGAACGGTATCGTACGATTCTATTATCCTTTATTCCCGGTGTAGGGCATTTTCAACTCGGCTTAATGAACCGCGGGATTACCTTATTAATTGCGTTTATGGGCTTAGCGATTATGGTGTTTTTTGTGGCGATATTGACCCATAGAGACGAATTCTTGATTTTTTGGGCGATCTTGCCTGTCATTTGGGTGTACGGGTTTTTTGATGCCATTCAGCAATTAAATAAGAGGCAGCGCGGTGAACAGCTTGTAGACCGCACCATCTTAGAAGACTTCGAATCCCGAAGAGAGGAAGGGAAGAAAAGTAAAGCCATCGCTACTTTATTTTCCGTCTTCCCTGGAGCTGGCCATTTATATCTTGGTTTACAGCGCCGTGGAATTCAATTAATGGCTGCTTTTCTATTCTCCATCTATATTTTAGACGTATTAAGATTAGGTATTTTCTTATTTTTAATTCCAATTATCTGGTTTTACAGCTTTTTCGATGGCTTACAAAAAGCTTCAAGATACGAAGATGAACCGCTTGAGGACACGCCCATCATTTCCTACTTATTTAATCATCAGAAATGGATCGGCATTGGTCTCGTGCTCCTTGGTCTGTATTATTTAACAACGAATATTCTTCTGCCTGTTCTATCACCAATGCTAATGAATGCCATCAATATTGATATTCGCTATTGGTTCGAGCGCTATTTCCAAACAGCTGTTGTCTGTATCCTCTTAATTGGCGGGGGCTTAAAGCTGCTAACGGGGAAAAAGGAGAAGAAAATAGAGATATCAGAGGAATAGAGTTTCACTGGTGCCCGTTCGTGTGGAAAAAGGCGAAGGAAGGGCATCAGATAGCGAGATTGATGCCTGATCACGTGGAAAAAAGCGAAGGAAGGGAATCAGAAAGCGAGATAGGTGCCCGTTTGCGTGGGAAAATGCGCAGGAAGGGAATCAAAGAGAGGTTCTAGTAACATCTTGCATGAAAGATTAACCCTTCCATATTTTAATAAAGAAAGGTGGTTTTCCAATGAGGACCTGGCGTGTTGGAACATTTTCCATGGGGGCATCGCTCCTTATGCTTGGGATCATTCTTCTTTTATCACAAATTTTAGGCTACAAGCTTATACATGTGATGATGTCATGGTGGCCGATTATATTAATGATTCTTGGAATTGAAATATTAGTATTTCTCCTCTTTACAAAGCAGGAGAAACCTTTTTTAAAATATGATTTTCTTAGTATATTCTTTGTAGGCTTTTTAGGGACGGTCGGAATTGGCTTTGCGATTATTAGCTCTACAGGAATTTTGGAAAAACTGAATGATGTTTTACAACGAGAGGAGCGGACCTTTGAGCTCCCAGTCTTTGAACAGAAAATGAGTGACAGCATTAAAAGAGTAGTCGTAAATGCGGAGCATTCCCCTTTTACAATAGAGGGGACGCCCGAGAGCGAATTGGCGATATTTGGTACATACCGCGCTCTTTCAGGAAAAAATGAGGAATTAGTATCCGAATCAGAGGATTATGTGTCCATTAAAGAAAAAGGGGACACCCTTTATATCAACTTAAAGGGATTGCCAAGTGAAGCTGCCAGGCCATTTGATAGATTTGCAAGTTTATCTGCAACTATTCTCATTCCTAACAACGTAAAACTTGAGGTGAATGGAAACGATAATTCTATTACTCTTAAACCGCGTTCCCTTATGAGTGATTGGGCTGTTGACCGCGCATCTCATCTTTCCGTACAAATTCAGAACTCCAGTGATGTCAAAATCACTGCCACGGGTGTAAAGGAAATTCAGGGTGACCTGGAAAAATGGAATATTACAAAAGAAGCGAAGCAAAATGAATATGGAGATGCGGCCATAAAACAAGCCACGTTCCAAACAGGGGAAGGAAGCCACAAGCTTCAGATATTAAATAGTTATCAGGTGAGTTTAAATTCAGTCGAGTAGCCGTTATGATGAAAATACGGTACCCGGTTAATCTGGGTATCTTTTTCTAATGGTCTGCATCTATTAGTAGTAGAGATCCGGATAAATAAGCTTGTATTGTGGGAATAATGGATTTATCGCAGATTAACGGGCTGTAAGACCCCCACTTCAAGAAGTTGAGTAAAACAAAAATTTCTAAGTGGGGGATCAACAGCCCGTAAAGGCCCGATTATAGGAACACAGACTAAGAACGCCACGTCCTGTGGCAACGTCGGCACTAGCACGTCCTGTGCGTCGGAAAACCCCCACTGATTGAAGTTTCA
>NZ_JBALOZ010000341.1:0-4421 GCF_036965125.1 Bacillus sp. JJ1503 | reverse complement strand
CTACAACTAAGACACTTAGTGTAACTGGCGGAACTACTTTTGAAGCGTTGACACAATCATACGAAGAACAGGCAATCGGATTAATTGACGGTCAAGTGGATCTTCTTCTCCTTGAAACGAGTCAGGATATGCTGAATGTAAAAGCTGGTTTTATCGGCATTCAAAATGCATTTGAGAAAACAGGCAAGAAGCTTCCCCTTATTATCTCGGGAACGATTGAACCAATGGGTACCACTTTGGCCGGCCAGTCAATTGAAGCTTTCTATATTTCATTAGAACACATGAAACCGTTAGCGGTTGGCCTTAACTGTGCCACTGGTCCTGAGTTTATGCAGGACCATATCCGCTCCCTATCAGGTCTTGCTTCATCAGCAGTTAGCTGTTATCCAAACGCTGGGCTGCCTGATGAAGAAGGACAATATCATGAAACACCTGAATCACTTGCTTTGAAATTAGGCGGATTTGCGTCTGAAGGCTGGCTGAATATTGTTGGCGGCTGCTGTGGAACAACTCCGGCCCATATTAAAGCAATTGCAGATGAAATGGCGAAATATCAGCCCCGAGGCTATGAAAAAAGCACAACCCATAAAGTATCCGGAATCGAACCTTTTATCTATGATGATCCTACCCTTCGACCTATTATGGTTGGCGAAAGGACGAATGTTATTGGGTCACGAAAGTTTAAGCGATTAATTAAGGAAGGAAAATTTGAAGAGGCTGCTGAGGTTGCCAGAGCACAAATTAAGGGCGGAGCTCACGTCATCGATGTTTGTCTTGCTGATCCAGACCGTGAAGAAATTGAAGATATGAAAAACTTCATGAAAGAATTGGTCAAGAAAGTTAAAGCTCCTCTAGTGATTGATTCAACTGATGACCTTGTTATAGAGAAGGCCCTTACCTACTCACAAGGGAAAGGCATAATAAATTCAATCAATCTTGAGGATGGCGAGGATAGATTTGCCGCAATCGCTCCGCTTGTTCATAAATATGGTTCCGCTGTAGTTGTTGGGACGATCGATGAAAAAGGCATGGGGGTTACAGCTGATAAGAAGCTGGAAATTGCCAAGCGTTCCTATGATTTACTAGTAGGCAAATATGGCATCCAGCCAGAGGATATCATTTTTGACCCTCTTGTCTTCCCTGTCGGTACAGGTGATGCACAATATATTGGAAGTGCAAAAGCAACTGTTGAGGGAATTCGATTAATTAAAGAAGCAATGCCAGAGGTCCAAACAATTCTTGGAATTAGTAACGTATCCTTTGGTCTCCCTCCTGTCGGCAGAGAAATATTGAATTCTGTATTTCTTTATCATTGCACACAGGCGGGACTCGACTATGCAATCGTTAATACAGAAAAGCTTGAGAGATTTGCCTCCATCCCTAAAGAGGAAGTTCAGTTAGCTGAGAAATTATTATTTGAAACAACTGATGAAACACTTGCTGCTTTTACAGAGTTTTACCGTGATAAGAAAAAAGAACAAAAAAGCATGATGCCTGATATGACATTAGAAGAACGTCTAGCCTATTATGTCGTGGAAGGAACAAAGGAAGGTCTTATTCCTGATCTAGAAGAAGCTCTTCGCACCTACCCTGCCCCACTTGAAATTATTAATGGGCCATTAATGGATGGGATGAAGGAAGTTGGCCGTCTATTTAATGATAACCAGCTTATCGTAGCGGAAGTTCTGCAAAGTGCGGAGGTCATGAAGGCATCTGTTTCTTTCCTTGAACCTCATATGGAAAAGGATGATACAAGTGCGAATAAAGGAAAAATAGTTTTAGCAACGGTTAAGGGAGATGTCCATGATATCGGAAAGAACTTAGTCGATATCATCCTAAGTAATAATGGATTTGAAGTCGTAGATCTTGGGATTAAGGTCCCTCCTTCCGAGCTTGTAGAAACAATCAAGAAGGAAAAGCCAGATATGGTTGGCTTATCAGGATTGCTTGTGAAATCTGCACAGCAGATGGTCCTTACTGCTCATGATTTAAAGCAGGCTGGCATTGATATTCCAATACTTGTTGGCGGGGCAGCTCTGTCCCGCAAATTCACAGATACGAAAATCGCGAAGGAATATGATGGCCTTGTTCTATATGCGAAGGATGCGATGAATGGCCTTTCCATCGCCAACCAGCTGCAAGATCCAGTTGAATTTGAAAAATTAAAAAGCGAACAAGCAGAAAAGCAAGAAGCAGCTCAAAACGCTGTTCCGTTTGACAGAAGTTCAATTGCTGTCGCTACAGCTGTGAAAGTAAGGCCAGCATTAAATACAAACGCACCTGTTTTTACACCACAGGATTTAAAAAGAAAAATATTAAATTCCATTACGATTTCACATATCGAGCCTTATATAAATAAGCAAATGTTAATTGGACATCATCTGGGCTTAAAGGGTAAATTAGAAAAACTTTTAGCAGAAAGTGATGAAAAGGCTGTAAAAATGAACGAAATGGTGAACGGATTAATTGATGATTCAAAAACAAATGGGTGGATTACGCCAGCTGCTGTCTATCAATTTTTCCCTGCACAATCAGATGGAGATAAGGTTCTCATTTACAATGAGGAACAAACTGAAATTATTGAAACCTTTGAATTCCCAAGACAAGAGGTTGAACCTTATTTATGCTTAGCTGACTTCTTAAAATCTAAAGAGAGCGGACAGATGGATTATGTCGCCTTCTTTACAGTTACGGCGGGCAGAGGGATTAGGCAAGTGGCCGATCAATTAAAGGAGCAAGGAAGGTTCCTTGAATGTCATGCCCTGCAATCACTCGCATTAGAATCAGCTGAAGGGTTCGCAGAACTTGTTCACAGACAAATTCGAGACCGCTGGGGTTTTCCTGACCCAGTTGATATGACAATGAAGGATCGCTTTGCCGCTAAATACCAAGGGCAAAGGTTCTCATTTGGATACCCAGCTTGTCCTAATTTAGAAGATCAGCAAAAGCTTTTCAAATTAATCAGCCCAGAGGACATTGGAGTAAATCTGACAGAAGGCTGTATGATGGAGCCCGAAGCATCAGTATCAGCCATTGTTTTTGCTCATCCAGAGGCTAGGTATTTTAATGTTGCAAAGGCATAACCCTTTTTCATAACTAAAAGCCAAAAACGTTGAAACTTTATTCAAACGTTTTTGGCTTTTTTATTACCTCTTCTCCATTATGTTGTTGATTTTTTTACACTTACATGAATAACCCTCTCGTTTTTTGGATCAAATTCAATATGAATAAACAATCCGAATTCCTTGCCGCCTTCTCGCAGCCAAAGCTTAAATTTTTCTATAGATGAATGATCCTTGTTCTCCCTGCCGATATGCAAATAATCGACAATATCTGCTTTTGGATATTTTTTCTTTGCTGTTTTTACGGCTAATTGTCCCCACTTTGCGTACGGTGGTGCATCTGGCTGAGCATAGAAGACCTGGCTTGAACATAGCATCAGAATCGTAACAATGAAGAACATTCTTCTCAACTCAATAGTCATAATGGTTCTTTCCTTTTATCTTCAATTGCTTCTCGGATCCGTTCTTCCTCCTCCTGAACGGAAATATAGGCGCTTTGTACGGCGAAATAATGATGTAGCAGATCTTTTTCATCCTGGCATTCCATACCTTCATCCTTTAACATTTCGCTTCCCTCCTTTTTGTAATGCTTTTCTATAGAATTTGACATTAAGGTCTTGCTTATTCAAGACACTGATGAACAAGACATACTTGAATATTATTTTCTTTTCATTGCAAGCTATTATTAGGAGGTGTTGGAATGAATCACGAAAAAGAGGTTCCAGATTTTACGGAAATGGATCATCAATTGAATGAAGCTGCATATACAACAGAAACGATTGTTACGAATTCAAATTTGGATTTAAACATTTCAACAGAAGAACAGAATACAGTAGAAGTAGTAAGCAATCATTTATAGAATAAAAAAGCATTGCCGTTTTATTTGGCAATGCTTTCGTGATTTAAATCACAATTACTCTTTTGTTTTATGATTATAATCATACATAATAAGAATAAATGAAAATTGAAAAAGGTGATGAATATGGATTACAAAATTAATACCCTTTTTACTCAAATAGGCGGAGCAGAAACTATTGAGAAGCTTGTCCAAGTATTTTATCCACGTGTATATGCTGATCCCGACCTAAGCCCATTGTTTGAAGGAGATATGGAAGAAATCATGAGAAAGCAGCGGATGTTTCTATCACAATTTACCGGAGGACCCGCCCTTTATAGTCAGGAATTCGGGCCACCTGCTATGCAGCACCGCCATCTCCCCTTCGAAGTCACGCCACTGCGCGCTAAGTGCTGGCTTCGCTGTATGAAGGAAGCTTTTGAGGAAATTGGGCTTAATGAAAATCCTGCAGGTGCGGCTTTTTATGATCGACTAACACAGGTAGCAGGGATTATGGTAAACAC
>NZ_JBALOZ010000340.1:0-9540 GCF_036965125.1 Bacillus sp. JJ1503 | reverse complement strand
ATGCATGAAAAAGAATGAGAGGAAGTCCCCCCTCATTCTTTTTCATGCATTCTTCAAATCTAGCAGTCTTTTATCAACTAGGCGTTTTTCTTCTTTTTTTATCGTACCTGGTGCGACTTTCTTGAGAATAGGTGTCACACGGATAACATCTTGGAGTTTGCTAATTAGGCTTTCATCAAGTTCCTCTTCAGACTCTATAAATAGCTCGAATTCGTCCTGGTTGCGTTCCCACGAAACTATTCCTTGGAACATTCTATACCCCGCTTCCTCCAATACAAGCGAAAGCTGCTTTTCTCTAACAAACATCCCTTTTACCTTTATTCCATCACTCACTCTTCCAAGAACTCCAGCAATCCGCTTGCCTTCATAACCTTCCACCCAGCGTGACAAATCTCCGGTTCCAAAGCGAATGAGCGGATAGCTTTTGTCATATAAAGTCACGACAATTTCACCTTCACCTGTATGAACTTCCTTCCCATTATGTGGATCGCAAATTTGCACAACCGCTGTATTAGTCAAGCATAAACCAGGCCCTTTCTTATCCTCAAAGGCAATACAGCCACAATCTGCAGTGCCATATCCTTCATAGACTGATATCCCACTGTCCTCACATCTTTTTCTCATATCCGTTGTCAGCATCTCCGCCGTAAAAAATGCCTTGTTTATATGAATCTCTTTGCCTTGCATCCACCCCTTTTCCTCCATTGCGTCTAATAAGATGGAAAAGAAACTCGGTGTACCGACATAACCAGTCACTTGTAAATCCTTCATCACTTGTATTTGCAGTTCACGATTACCTGTTCCAGCTGGAATGACTGTTGCCCCTATTTCTCTGAGAGCAGAGTCAAACATAAAGCCTGCGGGTGATAAATGATAAGAAAAGGTATTTTGTACTATATCCCCCTTACCAAAACCTGCAATAGACAGAGCCTCAGAAAATCTCCAAAAATCTTGTTCTTGTGTTTGAGGGTCGTAGATTGGGCCCGGAGACATAAATATTCTTGCCATCTCTGCAGCTTGGATCGTTGTAAAATTTCCGAATGGGGCATTTATACTCTGAAGCCTAGGCAATTGATCCTTTTTTAATACCGGAATTTTCTCCAAATCCTTAAATGACTGAATATCACCTGGAGAAAGGCAAGCCTCATCCATAATCTCTTTGAACCCTTTTGCATGGTCATAAGCATATTGGATAACGCCTTTCAATGCCTCCATTACAGCCACCTCTTTCTTCTTTTATACGATTTAATTTCTTTATAGCTTCTTCGTCCCTTATCGCTCATCCCTAAATAAAACTCACGAACATCCTGATTAGCTAGTAATCTTTCAACTGTTCCATCCATCACAATACGGCCATTTTCCATTATGTAGCCATAATCGGCAATAGATAACGCTACATTCGCGTTTTGTTCAACTACTAATATCGTTGTCCCTTCCTCTTCATTAATTTTCTTGATGATGGCAAAGATTTCTTTCACAAGCAATGGAGCTAGTCCAAGTGAGGGTTCATCTAATAGCAGTACTTTAGGCTTAGCCATGATTCCACGGCCAATTGCCAGCATTTGCTGCTCACCCCCGGATAAATAGCCTGCCTGCCTGTTTTTTAACATTTCCAGCTTCGGAAAATAATGATATACCTTTTGGATATCGTCCTTAATATTTTTGCGGTCTTTACGAGTGTGAGCACCTGCTATTAAATTTTCCTCAACTGTTAATTGCTCGAATACACGACGCCCTTCCATGCATTGAAAAATCCCTTTTTTTACAATCGTTTCGGCATCGCTGACATCAATTCGTTCTCCGTACAACTCGATATATCCGTCAGTCACTTCACCATTTTCGCTTTTTAATAGACCGGATATGGCCTTAAGAGTAGTAGTTTTTCCTGCACCATTACTTCCTAATAAGGCAACAATCTTTCCTTTAGGAACCACCATTGACATTCCTTTTAGGACAAGAATAACCCGGTCATACATGACTTCGACATTATTAATCGTCAGCATACAATTCCTCCCGCTCATTACTTTCAAAAAGGGAGCGTCCGTTAAAACGCTCCCACCCTCATTTAATAGCCGATATAATCTGTGAATATTTCAAATTTGCCATTTTCTACTTTTGCTAATCTAATTTGGTTAGTACCAGCATGATTATCAGCTGAGAAAGAAACTGGTGCTGCCAGACCGCCTAGATCAAGATTTGATAATTTTTCTAAACCGCCTCGTATCCCTTCACCCGTTGTCGGATCATCAGCCAGCTTCATGCCTTCAACCATAATTTTCGCTGAAACCCATCCTTGGATGAACTTTTGGTTCTTATCCTCTAACTTTTCACCTTTACCTTCTAAATACTCCTTTATCTCCGCTATACCTGGTAAATCTTCGTAAGGAAACGCATGTGTCACAACACCGATAAAGCCTTCCGCTGCATCACCTGCAATTGGAAGCAAGCCTTCACCTGTTGCCCAGTTCAATCCAATAAATTGTGTATCTATCCCTAGCTTTTTGGCATCTTTTAGAATAGTTGCTGTTGCCCCCCACGTTTGTTGAATAAGCGCATAATCAGGGTTTTTCTTTTCCATATTTAATAATTGTGAAGTTGCATCAAGCGTTTGCAGTTCAATAATTTGTTCATCAACAACGTCAATACCAATTTCTTTTGCAAAGTTTTTCGCATCTTCAATTGGTGATTTTCCAAATGCTGTATCATTATAAAGTAAAGCAACCGTTGGGGTTCCACCGCTATGATTATCTTTTATCCACTTTAAGGCTGATCTTGCTTGGTCTGAATAAGTCGCAGCAGCTAAAAAGTTATATGGGCTTTCCTCTATATTTTTGAGGTTTTCGGAATAAGAACCGGAAATATATGGAAGCTTATCAGTCGCCACTTGCTGGCGAAGAGCTTCGGTATCACCTGTTCCCCATCCTAAAATAGCTGCCACCTTATCTTTTGATTTATATTTTTGATAAAGTTTTTGAGCTTCAGGAATTTTATAAGCATAATCATCACTGATTATTTCAACGTTATGGCCATTAATTTCTTGCTTACCTATATGCTCAAAATACGCTTTTGCACCTTCAGCATAAGGAGTTCCAACATCACCAGTTCCTCCTGTAATATCAAAAATCCCACCGAATTTAACTGTACCCTTTGTATTGCCTGAACTCTTCTCACCGCCTGAACATGCTGTAAGCAATCCTAACATTAACACTAACAACACAGCCCAAAACTTTCTCATTTTCTTCCCCCTTAACTTGAGTAAATAATTATTAAAAATTAGAAGTAATTGCAAATTACATCCAATATCTAATCACCTAATATGAAAATGGCCACAATCTAAAGTAATCTTTAATATTTTTCCATATTTTCGCCAGCCCTTGTGGTTCATAAATAAGGAACAATATAATAACAAGTCCAAATACAACTTCCTTCATTCCAACGAGAACATTAGCAATATCCGGGAAAATCCCACTTAAAAGCTCAACACCTGAGCGTAGAACAACGGGCAGCAAAGTAATAAAAACAGCTCCATAAATAGAACCAAATACACTGCCTAATCCACCTACAAGTATGATGGCTAAATATTCAATCGAGACGCCAATGCTATACAGCTCTGGACTTACAACCATCGTGTAATGTCCAAGCAATGCCCCTGCTACACCTACAAAGAACGAACTGACGATAAAGGCAAGCACTTTATACTTGAATAAATCAATACCCATCACTTCTGCAGCAATATCCCTGTCCCTAACAGCGATAAAGGCTCTGCCAACTCTTGACCGGAAGAGATTTAATGTGAACATTGTTGTTATGATCAGGACACCAAACATTAAATAGTAATAGCTTGATTCACTATTAAAGATAAAACCGCCAATTTCAGGTCTAGATAGGACCATTCCAGCTGTACCGCCTGTTAGTGAGTCCCATCTAGAAATTACAAAGAGGATGATCACCTGGGCTGCCAAGGTAGCAATAGCTAAGTATAGTCCCTTTAAACGGAGAGAAGGCAATCCAAATAGTCCTCCAACAATTGCAGTGATCATCCCGGCCGTTGGCATCGCAATCCAAAAACTTAAGCCAAGCTTTGCCGTTAGAATGGCAGATGTATAGCCGCCGACACCTAGAAAGGCCCCAACCCCAATGGATATTTGTCCAGTAAAACCAGTTAATATATTTAGCCCGATGGCGCCTATGGCAGCAATTCCACAAAGAGTGGCGAGACCAACAACGTAATCAGATGCTATTAGCGGAAAGATGGCTAAGAGTGCAAGCATGATAAAGACACGTACTCTTACGCGGGTGATTTTCCATATGGCCATATCTTGTTTGTAGTTCACATGGAACTCTCCACACCCCATTACAAATGGATTCTTCATCCGGTTACACCCTCTCGATTTCTTTTTTGCCAAATAAACCATAAGGCTTGAACATGAGAATAAAGACTAGAATGACAAATGGCATGACTTCTTTCAATCCGCCGCCAACTAATGGATCTAAGTAGCCTCCTGTCATACTTTCGATCACACCAATAATGAGTCCCCCGATAATCGCCCCAGGGATACTATCCAAACCGCCAAGAATGGCAACAGGAAGCACCTTAAGCCCAATAGCCGAAAGCGATGCATTAACACCATTAATATTTCCGAGCAAAATACCGCCGACTGCTGATACAACTGCTGCTATCGCCCATGCCACAGCAAAGATCACTTTCACACTTATCCCCATTGACATGGCAGCCTGCTGATCATCCGCTGTTGCACGCATCGCAATCCCAAGCTTTGAATATTTGAAAAACAGTGTAAAAATTAACAGCATGATAATAACAATGACCAATGACCATAAATAAACCGGAGCCACTACAACTTGGCCTAAACGAACGGGCTCTTCAGAGAAGATTTTTGGAAACACACGTGTTTCATGGCCCCAAATAATATGCACGATTCCTGCTAACACACTTGATAATCCAATTGTTGCCATGATCATAGAGATAACTGGTTCACCGATAAATGGCCGTAATACAATTCTTTCAATGACAAAACCGAGTACAGCACTGAAGATGAGGGCAATTAATAATGCGGCAATAAAGGGAATGTTATAAGCTGTTATTAAGGTCAGACAAACATATGTCCCAATTAATAGAAATTCCCCTTGCGCAAAGTTAATGGCGTCACTAGATTTATAGATTAATACAAATCCGAGCGCCACCAATGCATACACACTTCCTACTACGATGCCTGTTACAAGCATTTGCAAAAAAAACGCCATTAAGCAGCTCCCTCTCCTTCTTCCATGAAAATCACTTGAAGTGTTGTATGAATCGTTTGTTCATTTCCATCCCGATATCTGATTTTTCCTTCAACATTTATTTGCCCTTGCTCAGAGTACAATCCTTCAATCAACGATTCATATTTTTTGGCTACAAACTGTCTTCTAACCTTTTTCGTTCTTGTCAGCTCCTCATCATCCGCATCAAGCTCTTTATAAAGAAGGACAAATTTTCTCACGCGTGCTTTCTCAGGTAACGTTTGATTGATTTCATTTACTTGCTTTTGAATCATGTCTAAAACTTGAGGCTTGGATGATAAATCTGTGTATGTCGTATAGCTTATTTGATTTTTCTCTGCCCATCTGCCGACGTTTTCCATATCAATATTAATCATCGCCACCACGTATGGACGGTCTTTTCCAATCGCTACCGCTTCTTGAATGTATGAGCTGAATTTCAATTTGTTTTCAATAAATTGCGGCGAAAACATTTCTCCTGAATGCAGCCGGATGACATCTTTTATTCGGTCGATCACATATAAATGACCTTGATCATCCAGTCTCCCAGCATCTCCAGTATGCAGCCAGCCGGATTGAATCGTTTCCAATGTGGACTTTTCATTTTTGTAATACCCTTTACATATGCTTGAACTCTTGATAAGTATTTCTCCCTCCTCAGAGATTTTCACCTCTGTTCCAGGAATTGGGATGCCAACACTGTCAAATTTAATGTCGCCGTCACGATGAACGATCGAAATTCCAGATACTTCTGTTTGTCCATAAATACTCTTTACATTTACACCGATACTATGGAAAAACTCGAACACATCCGGACCAAGAGGCGCGCCTCCAGTATAGGCACGCTTCATATTAAGAAGTCCTAAATGGTCTCTTATCGCGCTAAACATAAAATAATCGGCTATTTTATATTTCCATTTCGTACTGATCGATATTGGCTTATTATCAAAATGCGCTCTCGCTACTTTTTCGCCAATAGGCTTGCACCATTGATAAATTTTTCTTTTCAGCCAGCCGGCATCCTGTATTTTCACTTGAAATTTCGAAAGCATATCTTCATAGATTCTTGGTGGTGAAAACATCACTTGAGGTCCGATTTCTCGTAGATTTTCTAACACAGTGGAAGGTTCTTCTGGGAAGTTAATGGTCATTCCATTATATAGGCCCATCGCCATGGTCATCATTTGTTCCCCAATCCAAGCGAGCGGGAGGAAGGATACATATTCATCCTTTTCTGTAAGCGGGTCAATGTTTGAAAGGTTTATTGCCATTTCCAGCAAGTTCTTATATGTGAGCATTGTTCCTTTCGGATTCCCAGTAGTCCCGGAAGTATAAGAAAAAATTGCAACATCCTCTTCATTGCCTTTCTCCACCTCTGATAGAAAAAATGAAGGGGACTCTAATTCAAAATTCTTTCCCATTGCTTGGACATCCTTAATGCTTAGTAAACAATCATCCTTATAATTTCTCATTCCCCGTGGATCATAGTAGATAATCGTCTTCACCTTCGGAATCTCTTCGCGAATCTCAAAAACTTTATCCACTTGCTCTTGATCCTCCACTACAACGATACTGGCATCACAATGGTCTAAAATATAACTAATTTCACTTGGAAGTGATTCTTGATAAATTCCGACTGACACGCCTCCCAGACATTGAGTAGCTAATTCGCTCATCACCCACTCAGGGCGATTATCTCCTATTACAGCTACTTTATCTCCTCGTTTAAGTCCTAGCTTGGCTAAGCCTAGACTGAGAAATTTAACTTCTTCTAAGTATTTTTCATACGTAATTTCATTCCATATACCAAAATCTTTTTCTCTTAAAGCCACATTTGATCCGGCTTTACTTGCCCACTCTAGTAAAATTTTAGGAAATGTCTTGTTCGAGCTGGACATCAATTTAAAACCTCCCCTATCTGCTTACCCAACATTTTCTTCACCTAAATAAGCATCAATAACCTTTTGGTTATTTTGGATTTCATAAGGCGTTCCGTAACCAATTAACTTTCCAAAATCGAGGACAGCAATATGATCAGAAAGGTCCATCACGACACCCATATCATGTTCTATTAGAATAATGGTCGTATTCATTTCCTCATGAATATCGATTATGTACCGGGCCATGTCTTCCTTTTCCTCACTGTTCATTCCGGCCATCGGCTCATCTAGAAGAAGTATTTCCGGTTCTAATGCAAGAGCTCTCCCGACCTCAACGCGTTTTTGCAAGCCATAGGCTAGTCTGCCGACAGGCGTATCCCGGATGTGTTCAATTTCTAAAAAATCAATGACATTTTCAACCTTTTCCCGATGCTCCACTTCTTCTCTCTGTGCCTTCCCCCAGTATAAACCTCCAGAAAGGACTCCCGTTTTCATACGGACATGTCTGCCAAGCATTAAATTATCCAAAACTGAAAGATGCGGAAACAATTCAATATTTTGAAAGGCCCTAGCGATTCCAAGGCTAGCGCGCTTATGAGGCTTAAATTGGGTAATTTCCTCTCCTTTAAAAAGGACTGATCCTTCCGATGGGCGATATAGGCCACTAATACAATTGAGCATACTTGTTTTTCCAGCCCCGTTTGGACCGATTAATGAGAAAATCTCACCCTTCTTCACTTCATAAGATACATGATCTAAGGCTACGACTCCCCCAAATCGTAAAGTAATATCCTTTATTTCTAAAATCCCCACCTAGCAATCTCCCCCTGTTTGTAACATAGTAGATTAAATATTCCAAATATTATTTATATTCTACGACAATTATCTATTTCCTTTTTTATTTGCTATGTTTAGTTGTTAAAGTTTATCGCATAATAACGGACAGTAGAACCTTAATTGATATAAGCTTCATTTTTTCCTTCTTAATACGAAAAAAAGAGTGCAACCAAAAGGATTACACTCTGTCGACATTTTTTAGTCATGCTTTTTGTTCTTCCCTTTTACAAAACGATAGGCAAGATAGGCTATATAAAGCGGAGTTGCGATATAAATTAAATATGGAAATTGGCCTTGTGTACCTTTTTTATAAATAATATACAAAATACAACCGAGGAACACCGTGACAATGGTCCCGTACTTTGGAAGAGGGATTTCTTTAAGACTAGGAATTCTAATTTTACTAACCATTAAAAAACACATACCTGTAAATACAACAGTTGTGATAATATGAGGGATTTTGTCCCCAAATAAAGTTAATAGGGCCAATATTCCTCCAGCAGCTGTAATCGGTACTCCGACAAAATAATTTAATGAAGTCTTGCTGGAGCTAATGTTAAATCTAGCTAATCGATAAGCTCCAAACAATGGAAATAACCCAGCAATGGCCATTCCTAAAATACCAAATTGAAAAAAATAAGTATAATATACTAAAAATGATGGCGCTACTCCAAATGTAACAATATCAGCCAGAGAATCAAGCTCTTTCCCTAATTGGCTATCAACGTTTAACATGCGGGCCAGTCTTCCGTCCATGCTATCTAGCATCATCCCGATTAAAATTAAAATAGCTGCGTTCTTAAATTGTCCGGTCGCAGCAAAACCGACTGATAAAAATCCGCAATATAAATTTCCAAGCGTGACCATATTGGGAATTGCCTTATAAATTTTCACAAGTCGTAATCTCTCCTAACGATATTTATCTATATCATATGTCATTACATTATTTTCACCCTATATTTTATGTACAATTTATGCCCTTGCTGCTTGCTAAAGAAGATTATAACACTTTTTTCCTCTGTTTAAGCAATCTTCTTATAAAAAAAGGATTATAAAAGCATCGGAATTTACACCGATGCTAAATAAAATAATATCAATATATCATGAATCTATTCTTTCAATAATTGTCGCATTCGCCATGCCATGCCCTTCGCACATTGTTTGGAGACCATATCTTCCTCCAGTGCGTTCAAGCTCATGCATCAATGAAACCATTAATCTTGCGCCGCTTGCACCAAGAGGATGACCGAGTGCTATTGCACCACCGTTTGGATTAAGTTTGGCAGGGTTCGCGCCCGTTTCCTTTAACCAAGCTAGCGGGACAGGTGCAAAGGCCTCATTTACTTCAAAAACATCAATTTCATCTATTGATAATCCTGCTTTCTTTAATGCTTTTTCAGTGGCTGGAATAGGTCCAGTTAACATTAAAGTTGGGTCTGAGCCGACAATCGTTCTAGTGAGTATGCGGAATCTTGGCTTCAACCCTAGTTCTTCGGCTTTTTCTCGGGACATAATTAATAATGCTGCCGCTCCATCACTAATC
>NZ_JBALOZ010000339.1:0-2278 GCF_036965125.1 Bacillus sp. JJ1503 | reverse complement strand
CGCTTCCTTTATCAGCTATTTAATTGACATCCTATATTAATGGTATTGATTTACTTCATTAACGATTGTGCTTAAGTCCTGCTGGAATTTTTCTAACTGCATTCTCTGCGTTTCAGATGCAACCTCGAGTGCATTTTCAATTTGTTCGTAAGCTTCGTTTACTTCTTGTTTTAGATGCTTAAGCTGATGACCGTAATTGGCAGAATCCCTAACAATTTCATAATAGAGCTCCTGCGCATCCTCCATTCCCTGCTGTGCAGCCTGAAATGCTTGCTGTTTATTCTTATTATATGGCATCCCCTGTTTCACTCCTTTATTTAAATAAATTATCAAATTCGCCTTGGCGTATTTGCGCCCAGATTTTTATCGAGCAACACTCGATAAATTCCTTTAAAAAATCTGAGGCATCCGCCGGAGGCAACTTAATTCAGCCAGGCTTGAATCCTCACTGAATTAGATACCCATTTGGATTCAGCTTCATCCATAAAGGTGAAAACTTATGCTGAATAAAGTTAAATTGTGCAGTCATCAAAAAAAATATTCTGTATAATTTTTCGGCTTCCTTCCATGCTATTTGTTAGGAGGGATGTTTAAATGAATAAGAACGATAGTAAGGATATGCGAAAAAATGCACCTAAAGGAGATAATTCCGGACAGCCCGAACCGTTAAGCGGATCAAAAAAGGTGAAAAACAGAAATCATACGAGACAAAAAAACAATTCCAGCCATGATATGTAAAAAAAAAGCGTTCCCCAAGTTTTTTTGGAGAACGCTTTTTGTAAAGGCTTATAGGGCCTGAAGTGCTTCTAATATATAAGCTTCTTCATCCGCTGAAACGGTTCTTAAATCAATTAATACTTCTTCTTTCTGAATACGCACAACTATGGCAGGAGAGAATTCTGTTCTTAATTTTTTAGCAAGCTGCTCTGCTTCCCATTTTTTATGCTTAATGACAGAAACAAATGAAGGAAGACTAACCTCTGGCATCGTCCCTCCCCCTATTTGTGCAAAACTTTCCATAATAGAAAGGGTATATTGATCAGAAGAGCTTAACAATTTTTTAATAAAGGCCTCTGTCCTTACCTTAAGATCATCTTGTGATACTAAAATATCTCTAATAACAGGGATATTTTTTAACCCCTTATCCCCTTTAACATAATCCAGCAATGTCCCCTCGAGAGCTGCAAGAGTCATTTTATCCACCCTCAAAACACGAGAAAGCTGGTGTTTTTTTATTAGGCTAATTAACTCTTTCTTACCGGCAATAATTCCAGCTTGCGGACCTCCTAATAGCTTATCTCCGCTAAAGGAAACTATATCTGCCCCCTGCTTAATTACATCTTTCACAACAGGTTCCTCACCGATACCATGTTTTTGAAAATCGTAGAGAGCCCCGCTTCCCAAATCCTCATAGAAAATGATGTTTTTTTCCCTGGAGAGCTTTGCTAATTCTTCTGTTCCAACTGCTTTTGTAAACCCGATTACTTTAAAATTACTAGTATGTACTTTTAATATCATCGCTGTTTGTTCAGTAATCGCATTTTCATAGTCAGCAAGATGTGTTTTATTGGTTGTTCCAACTTCAACAAGCTCAGCCCCGCTTTCTCCCATAATGGAGGAGATTCTGAAGGATCCGCCTATTTCAACGAGCTGACCGCGTGATACGACTACTTCCTTATTTTTTGCTAAAGCCTTCAATATCAAATATACAGCAGCGGCATTATTATTTACAACCATCGCCGCTTCTGCACCGGTTAGCTCCTTAAGCAGCGCTTCTACATGACTATGTCTGGAGCCGCGCTTTCCTTCCTCCAATTGATACTCTAAATTGGAATAATGAAGGGCTATTTCAAGCATGTGCTGGGCGGCGTGATCACTTAATCGTGCTCTGCCAAGATTTGTGTGAAGGATTGTCCCTGTCGCATTAATCACACGCTTTAATGTGTAATTTAGTTGTTTATGCAGGGCAGCCTCTAGCCTATTAAAAATCTCATCGATGAAATCCTTGCTTCCAGGTACTACGCCAAACCATTTATTTAAAGTCAATTCTTCTCGAACTTCAGAAAGTACAATTTTAAGCTGATTCGTCATATGTATAAAATCAATCCCGTGAGTTTCTGCCAACAGATTAAAACGATTGTCTTTTTGCAGCTCATGCACAGGGGGAATATTTCTTAGCAACTGTTTCACAGCTTTCACTCCAATCTTCATTAAACTATTATATCATTATTTACTATCAAAATTCTCCATCCTATTAGCAATGAAAATAGAGTTAGTT
>NZ_JBALOZ010000338.1:0-14500 GCF_036965125.1 Bacillus sp. JJ1503 | reverse complement strand
GATCACTAAGAAAATACTTTTAAAATATAACAAAGTTTTCAAATATATTTTTTGGTTTCTTTGGGATTTCTTTAGGGTCAGACTCCCGCTAAACGGCTTCCTAAAATTGGAATACAAGCCACTGTATTCAGAATACGAGCGGGGCTGGTCTAAAAAATAAAACAGGATGGGAGAACTTTCCCGTCCTGTTTTATGCTTTTTCGCAAATAAATTGCCGCCATTCTCAAATAAATCTCCGCTACTTTTCAACTATATATCTTAGAAAATCCAATGAATCTAAAAAGACGATAATAATAACAAGTGGAACAACATATCGCATCAATAAATACCACACAGTAAAAATTAGATGGAATCCTTTTGACCCTTGAATCAGTTCACTTCTTAATAAATCTTTCTTCATTTTATAAGAAACAAAAATAGAAATGAGGAATGCGCCGGTAGGCATTAAAACATTGCTGACAAGAAAGTCTGCACTGTCGAAAATGCTTTTTCCGAAAAATGTAATATCAGAAAGCGTGCTAAACGAAAGGGCTGACGGGATCCCAACTAAGAAAATCGCGGCTCCCATGATCCAAGAAATCGCACTTCTACCTTTTCCCTTTTTACTCGTAATCGCAGCTACAACGATTTCAAGCATTGAAAACGCCGATGTTAATGTTGCAAATAAGAATAAAGCAAGGAACAGCAGCAAAAACCAATCGCCAAAAAGAATTTGGTCAAAAACGGAAGGTAAAACGATAAACAAAAGCCCAGGTCCTGCTGTTGGCTCAAAACCTAGAGAAAACACTGCCGGAAATATCGCCAGTCCTGC
This sequence comes from Bacillus sp. JJ1503, assembly GCF_036965125.1. Lineage (NCBI taxonomy): Bacteria > Bacillati > Bacillota > Bacilli > Caryophanales > Bacillaceae > Bacillus > Bacillus sp. JJ1503. The sequence goes on along the minus strand of NZ_JBALOZ010000338.1, from coordinate 13,689 downwards.
AAGAAGAGAAATAAATAGATTCATTATCACAACGGATAAAGCTGGTTGTAGCAAGTTTTCTTTTTTAGATAAGTAAGAGCTATAGGTAACCATGACGGATACCCCCACACTTAATGAGAAAAACGATTGCCCCATTGCATAAAGAACACTTTCTGACGTTAAGCTTGAAAAATCAGGCTTTAAAAAGAAGCTTACCCCATCCATTGCGTTATTCAATGTAAGCGAGCGGAATATTAAGATGATAAATAATATAAACAAAGCGGGCATCATGATTTTACTTATTTTCTCAATTCCAGCCTGCACGCCTCTCGCAACGACAATGATTGTAATCATTAGAAAGATGCCTTGAGCAATCACAACTTGAAGCGGATTAGATACAGTAGCTCCAAACAGTGCTTCATAATCAACGCCTTCAGACACTCCAATTAAATCCTTTACATTATAATACAAATACTGAATAATCCAGCCGCCGATAACACTATAAAAGGATAATAACAGAAAGCATGTAAAAACGCCTAAATAGCCAATCCAATGCCATTTTGACCTAGGGGCAATCGCTTTATATGCGGAAATTGCCTCTTTTCCAGTGCTGCGTCCAATGACGAATTCACCTAATAGCAGCGGAAAACCGATAAGCAGGGAAAAAATCAAAAATAATAAAATAAAGGCACCGCCTCCGCTCACCCCTGTGACGTACGGAAGCTTCCAAATCGCGCCGAGCCCGATTGCCGAACCGGCAGAAGCTAAAATAAATCCTATTTTCGAAGACCATTGTTCATCTTGCTGCATCATGCTTCCTCCTGAAATCAAAATCTGATTAAAAATAAGTGCTAATTAACATAAGAGTCTTCGTTCGAAGATAAGGAAAATTCCGAGTATTAACTCTGATTTTTTTCCGAGAAAACAAAAAAGCCACAGCTTCATAAAAGGGACGTGAATATTTCACGCGGTACCACCCTTTTTGAAAGCATGTGACTTTCCACTCAACATGTTAACGGAATGACCGTTTTACCGCCAGTCAAGACAGTAAAAAAGCTCCAAGCTGAAATTCATCTTATCTTTGTGTTAGTTTTCACCAGCCACTAACTCTCTTAAAACAGGGAAATAAGACTTAATTAATTCTCTTCATAGCTTTACTAATATAATAATTTAAGTTTAAGTGAGATTATAGTATGCCCGTGTATATATGTCAACAAGAATATTTTAAATTACTTTTTTCCAACCGCTATAGAGATCTCTTTAAAGTCCATTGCCATTTCGGTATTGGAAAAAATAGCTTCCGATTCTTGAACTAATCTCAGCCAATCCTTTCGATCATATCGCGAGCTGATATGTGTTAGGCAAAGCTTTTTTGCGCATGCTGATTTTGCAACCTCTGCTGCCTGTGTCGTTGTGGAATGATAATATTCATAGGCAAGATGCTCCTCTCCCGCAGAAAAGGTTGCTTCGTGAATGAGCATATCTGCCCCTTTAGCCAATTCAATAGCCGCCTCACATTTTCGAGTATCTCCAAGGATTGTCACGATTCTGCCCTTTTGCACTGGTCCTAAAAATTCAGATGGATGAATAACACGGCCATCATCAAGAACAACCTGCTCCCCATTTTTGATCCTTTTATAAAGAGGTCCTGGCTTTATGCCTGCCTCTAGGAGCTTCTCCGCCAGTAGGGTTCCAGGTCTATCCTTTTCCACAATTCTATAACCATATGAAGGAATTCCATGCTCAAGGAGCCGGGCTTCAACGAAAAATTCCTCGTCTTCAAAAATGACCCCTTCTTCAATTTCAATAATCGCTAGAGGATATTTTAAATAAGTTTGGCTAATGGCTAAGGATACTTCCACATATTCCTTAATACCCTTTGGTCCATATAAGGTTACCTCTGATTCCCCGCCTTGAAAGGAGCGGCTCGAAAGCAAACCAGGCAGACCGTAAATATGATCGCCGTGAAGGTGGGTAATAAAGATTTTTTCAATTCTTCGCGGTTTAATTGATGTATGTAAAATTTGGTGCTGAGTAGCTTCCCCACAATCAAATAGCCAAATTGATCCTCGTTCCTCCAGTAGCTTTAACGCAATAGAGGTTACATTTCTCGCCTTAGCAGGCATCCCGGCCCCTGTCCCTAAGAAAAAAACATCCATAAATATTCTCCTTTTTCAGTTCAACTCATTATTTTTTACTATACCATATCCTTTCCAATGGATAGCAACTAGCGAAATCTCTCTACCCTTTTTCTTGATCTGAATGTGTAGAGAAATCATGAAGAAAATCCTTATTAAAGCTAGTTTCTGTTCCAATCCCTTGCTGTTGTTTTTTTATTTCTGGCATGCCGGCTGCAGTGTCAATAATCTGTGAACCATATTTTTCACGCAAATTGGTTAGGGCCTCGAATAGTGGTTCCTTCTTTGCTTCCAGTTCATAATTAAAAAGATCCAGCTGTTTAACTGCTTCATTATGTTCCACTAATTCCATGCCGGTAACTCCCAACAGCCTTACAGGGTCGCCATTCCAATGTTTTAAGAATAATTGCTTTGCGGCTGCAAAAATATCTTCGCTTTTTTGAATCGGGTTTGGCAGCTTTTTGCTTCTTGTCACTGTTTTTCTATCCTTATAACGAATCATGATACTTAAAGCAGCGGCAAGAACCTTTTTTCTTTTGAGCCGAGTGGAAACTGTTCCTGCAAGATCCTCTATTACATGAAGCAGCTCTTGCTGATTGGAGTAGTCTCTTGGCAGTGTAGTAGAATTCCCAACACTTTTGAATTCAGAAGCAGCTTCTGGATCGACCATTCTTCGATCTATCCCATTTGCCCTTTCCTTTAAACGAAGACCATTAATCCCGAGTGCCGATTTAAGCTGGATATCATTTGCAGCTGCTAGATCTCCAATAGTATGAATATGAAGACTCCGCAATTTTTCTCCCGTTTTCCTTCCGACACCATGCATGCTTTCAACTTCCAAAGGCCAAAGAATATTAGGAACATCTCTTTTCCTTAAAACTGTAATTCCCATTGGCTTTTTCATATCGGAAGCTGTTTTTGCCAAAAACTTATTTGGCGCAATCCCAATACTGCAAGGCAAATCAAGCTGCTGGAAAATCTGCTTTTGGATTTTCTCCGCAATTTCGGGCGGTGTTCCGTGCTCATAGCTATTCGTAATATCAACATATCCTTCATCAATCGAAACGGGTTCAACAAGATCAGAATATTCATTAAGGATCTCAAACATCCCGATGGAAGCGGCACGATATCTATCAAAATTCGGCTTTTTAACAATGAGCTGCGGGCATAGCTTTTTCGCCTCCCAGAGCGGCATAGTTGTTCGAACACCAAAGCTTCTTGCCTCGTAGCTGCATGTTACAATGATCCCTCTCCTTTCGGCGGGATTCCCTGCGATTGCAAGTGGCTTCCCTTTTAATGTGGGATCGTATGCCATTTCGACTGATGCATAAAAACTATTCATATCAACATGTAAAATGACTCGGCCATTTTTCGGATACATTTGTTTCATGCTGACACTTCCCTTTACTTATTCTGCTATTATTTTACCAAATCAATAAGGCTCCTTTCATCTTGCAAGGATAATAAAAAAAACAGAGGATGGCCATTCATCCCCTGTTTGAAAATATTATGTAACTTTCTGTGATTTCATAAAATCTTGAATTTGCTTGATTCCTTCTAATGATTGAACCATTTGCGAAGGGTCTATTAAGGTAATAATGCGAGAATCTAAATTAGCAACACCCGTAAAATAGGTTGTTTTTTTGTATGCGATAAGCCCAAGCTGCTTTAATTTATCAGGCGGAATATCAATGATTTCCTTGGCATCCTTGACAATTACTCCGATTGACAGATCATTTGTCTGCAATACAATAATCTTTGTTGTTTCATTTGGCGATGTAGGCTGATTGTATAGAACTCTTTCAAAATCGATAACAGGAATCAGATCTCCTCTTACTTTAAAAATTCCATTCACATATTCAGGCAGATGAGGGATCGGCGTAATTCCTTCTATTTTTTCTATTGAAATGACAAATCGGATTGGAATCGCATATTCTTCATTTCCAACTTGAAACACAACAACTTTATTCGTCTCTTCCAAATGCAACCCCTCCTCGTGTAGCGGATAATTTCCCCTATGTATATATTACTAAAGGGAAGAAGTTTTTTGAAGGATATATTCTTAATAATTAATTAAAATTTCCTATTTATTAATTGCAGAGCGATTAAATTTTTTCAAAAGGCGGCCAAATGACTTCCTATCCTCGTCAGGCCAACTTTCAATTACTTCAGACACCCTCTCCATTCGTGCCTCTTTATATTGAAACAATTCTTTTTTCCCTAAATCGGTAATTTGAAGGAAATAAGCCCTCCCGTCTAATGGATCAGGAATTCTAATTACATATTCTTTTTTCTCAAGCGATGCTGTTTGTCTGCTTACAGTTGATATATCTAGCTGGAACTCTTCTGCCAATACTTTTACACCAGCAGATCCATTATGGGCATTTATTTGATGCAATAATAAATAGGCTGAACGATCAAGATTACCAAGTTTCTTATGATTTGAAAATGATGTGGTCCGCCGGATTAGGATTGCCAATTCAAGTTCAATGGTTTCCAATTCTTGCTCATCCATTTTTACTACCTCGCAATAACTAATAATCTGTACTAATTATATCATAAGCTATTTTCATTTCTAAAAAATTGAAAGCTTTTGCTTAGGACAATATTGACACTTTGAAAAATAGTTGTATAATACAATAATATAGTTTCATAATACAACTATTTATATTCATCGGCAAGCTAATAAAAACTTGTTTTTTACGAAATTATAAAATAAAGGGAGAGATGTGAGAATGTCATCAATAACTCAATCAGCTTCTACGGCAAAAGCAGAAGGGGAAAAGACGAGTCTTCTTAAACAACCAAAATCTGTTTGGGCAGTCTTCTTTGCCTGTATTATTGCCTTTATGGGAATTGGGCTAGTTGATCCCATTTTACCTGCGATTGCTAAGAACTTAAATGCCACACCAAGTGAAGTTTCCCTTCTATTTACTAGCTATAATGCTGTCATGGCGGTCGCAATGCTCATTACTGGCATGATTTCGTCCAGACTTGGCATTAAATGGACGTTGCTTACTGGAATTATCATTATTGCCATATTTTCAGCACTTGGCGGATTTTCAAACGGAATTTGGGAGCTAGTTGGGCTACGGGGAGGCTGGGGTCTTGGAAATGCCCTCTTTGTTGCAACAGCATTAGCAGCCATCGTATCCCTTTCAACGAGCGGTACTGCAAATGCCATTATTTTATATGAGGCAGCAATTGGACTTGGTATTTCTGTAGGGCCACTTATTGGCGGCTGGCTCGGCGGCATGTCGTGGAGAGGTCCTTTCTTTGGGGTAGCTGTGTTAATGATTATTGCCTTTATTGGCCTCATTACGTTGATGCCGAAGCCAAAAACAATTAGCGCTGCCCGTCCAAAGACGTCTTTAATGGATCCATTTCGCGCCTTGAAGCATCGCTCCCTATTTGTTTTTGGGATCACTGCCATGCTGTATAACTTCGGATTCTTCACCCTTTTGGCTTTTGCACCATTTGTCATGGGTCTTGACGAACATGGACTTGGCCTAGTATTCCTTGGATGGGGGATCTTGCTTGCAGTTACCTCTGTTTTTATGGCGCCAAAGCTGCAGAAGCAATTTGGAACAGTCAAATCTATGTGTGCGATGCTAATTTTATTTGCCCTCGTTTTATTCATTATGGGAATATGGACATCCACTCAATGGGTAGTGATTGCTGCAGTTATTTGTGCTGGAGCCTTATTAGGAAATAATAACACTTTGATCACAACAGCTGTCATGAATTCAGCGCCAGTCGAACGGTCAACGGCTTCTGCAGCATATAGCTTCCTCCGCTTTATTGGAGGCGCAATCGCTCCATTCTTTGCTGGAAAATTAGCAGAATGGTTTAACCCTCATATCCCGTTTATTGTAGGGGCAGTATTTGTGCTCATATCCGTGCTGTTCATTTGGGCTAATAGCAAGCATGTTATCCATGTCGATCAAATGGAATCTAGTCATTAATGGATCAGCCAATTATTACTAAGGCTGTTTACAAACTCACAATTTGTCAGTCAGATTGAAGGATTTATCAACAATAAGAAAAGCAGTGAATTTCACAACGAAATTTCACTGCTTTTTTATTAATTTCATGCCTTAAATCACAGTCTAATTAAGCCGCAACTTCCTCAATGATGGCAATCACCATTTCCGCCAATTTATTCAATTCCTCGATTGGCATACGCTCATTAGTCGTGTGAATTTCTTCATATCCGACAGCAAGGTTGACTGTTGGGATACCAAAACCAGCAATGACATTTGCATCGCTGCCTCCACCGCTTTTCAATAACTCACAGCTTCGGCCGATTTTTGCCGCAGCCTTCCTGGCAACTTCGACAACATGATCGCCTTCTCCAAATTTAAAGCCCGGGTACATTACTTTAATTTCAACGTCTGCTTTTCCACCCATTTCTTCAGCAGCACTTTCGAATGCTTCCTTCATTTTACGGACCTGCACTTCCATTTTTTCATTTACTAAAGAGCGGGCCTCGGCTAAAATATCCACGCGGTCGCATACGATATTGGTTTGAGTTCCACCTTCAAAACGGCCAATATTGGCAGTCGTTTCCTCGTCAATACGGCCTAAAGGCATTCTTGAAATCGCTTTTGCAGCAATTGTGATAGCTGAAACCCCTTTTTCAGGAGCAACGCCAGCGTGAGCTGTTTTACCATGAATGGTCGCCATCACCTTTGCTTGTGTTGGTGCAGCAACAATAATGTTTCCAACCTTGCCATCGCTGTCAAGCGCATAGCCATACTTTGCTGTCATAAATGATGGATCAAGGGCCTTTGCACCAACTAGGCCAGATTCTTCCCCAGCTGTAATGATAAATTGGATGGTGCCATGTGGGATGCTTTGTTCTTTAAGAACTTTAATGATTTCGAGCATGACAGCAAGTCCTGTTTTATCATCTGCTCCAAGTATGGTTGTACCATCTGAAACAACATAGCCGTCCTTAATGGATGGTTTAACCCCTTTAGCCGGAACAACTGTATCCATATGAGAGGTGAAATAGATCGTGTCTACTCCCTCTTTTGTTCCTTGAAGCGTGCAAATCAAATTGCCTGCCCCGTGACCTGTCTGTGCTGTAGTATCATCTTCAAAAACCTCTATACCTAAATCAGAAAATTTTTGTTTTAATACCTCTGCAATTTCTGCTTCAAATTTTGTTTCTGAATCTATTTGGACTAGCTCTAAAAATTCGTTAAGTAAACGTTCCTGATTAATCATTCTTTTTTCCTCCAATTTACGTTAAGTATCTGTCTATTATAAATTGTACAATTCCAATTTTAAAGCGGAATGTTCCCGTGTTTCTTCTTCGGTCTGGATTCTTGCTTATTTCGCAGCATTTCGAGAGCTTGAATGAGTTTGATTCTTGTTTCACGAGGGTCAATGACATCATCGACCATTCCTCTGCTTGCCGCAACATATGGATTAGCAAATTTTTCACGGTATTCTTCAATTTTTTGCGCTCTAGTTGTCTCCGGATCTTCACTGTTTTGAATTTCCCGGGCGAAAATAATATTTGCCGCCCCTTGAGGCCCCATCACTGCAACCTCTGCATTCGGCCAAGCAAAAACAAGATCAGCACCAATCGCTTTACTATTCAAAGCCACATATGCCCCGCCAAACGCCTTTCGCAATATGACGGTTAGCTTTGGAACAGTTGCTTCAGAATAAGCGTATAAAATTTTAGCACCATGGCGGATAATTCCCCCATGCTCTTGTTTAACACCAGGGAAAAATCCCGTTACATCCTCAAAAGTGATAATCGGAATATTAAAGGAATCACAGAAACGAATAAATCTCGCTGCCTTATCAGAAGAATCGATATCAAGACCGCCCGCCATAAATTTCGGCTGATTGCAGACAAGACCAACGACTTCACCCTTAATTCTCGCTAAGCCAACGACAATGTTCTTTGCAAAGTCTTGATGAATCTCCATAAAGGAAGTCTTATCAACCACCTGCTCTATAACCTTCCGTACATCATAAGGACGTACTGCATCGAACGGGATGACATCTGTTAAATCCGGACGATAATCGTCTTCATTGTCTGCATGCAGCATAGGTGGCTTTTCCTCATTATTTTGCGGCAAATAGCTTAATAAATGGCGAACCTGATCGATGACTTCCGCCTCTGTTTTGCCTTTAAAATGCGCATTGCCGCTAATCGTATTATGTACGTTTGCTCCGCCTAAATCCTCAGCAGATATTTTCTCACCAGTAACTGTTTCAATTACTTTAGGTCCTGTAATAAACATTTGGCTCGTATTTTCAACCATGAAAACAAAGTCAGTGATCGCAGGCGAATAGACTGCTCCACCTGCACACGGTCCCATGATGACGGAGATTTGCGGAATCACACCAGAATAAATCGAATTTCGGTAAAAGATATGGCCATATCCATCTAATGACACAACACCTTCTTGAATTCTCGCACCGCCAGAATCATTCAAACCAACAAATGGCGCCCCATTTTTTGCAGCTAAATCCATCACATTGGCAATTTTCTTCGCATGCATCTCACCAAGTGCTCCTCCGAAAACCGTGAAATCCTGGGAAAATAGAAAAATCGGTCTGCCATTAACTTTTCCATACCCAGTTACAACCCCATCTCCTGGCCCCTTCTGTCCATCCAGTCCAAAATCCGTACAGCGATGTTCAATAAACGGATTTAGCTCAACGAAAGTCCCTGGATCCACTAGTAAATCAATTCGCTCTCTTGCCGTTAGCTTCCCCTTCTCATGCTGCTTTGCAATTCTTTCATCCCCCCCGCCAAGTTCAATTTCTCTTCGGCGGTCATATAATTCGTTAATCTTTTCATAGATGTCTGCCATGGTCCTTATTCATCCTTTCCTTTCGCAAAATTCATAAAGCACTTTTCCTGTAGATTTTGGATGCATAAATGCAATCTGTGCTCCACCTGCACCCATTTTTGGGGCATCATTCAGCATGGAAATTCCCTTTTCTTTCATTTCATTAATCCGATCCTGGATGGATTCCACACCTAATGCAACATGATGAAGACCTTCTCCACGATGCTCGATAAATTTTGCGACAGCGCTTTCAGGATTAGTAGGCTCCAATAGCTCGAGCTTCGTATCTCCGGCTTTAAGGAAAGCAACTTTAAGCATTTCACTTTCCACCTCTTCAACGCCAAGCAGAGGAAGCTTTAGAATGTCCGTATAAAAAGGCAATGCCTTCTCAAGTGATCGAACTGCAATTCCGATATGATCAACCTTTTTAATCATATGTTCCCCTCCAATTGCTATCCTTCTAAAATTATAATCTTTTCTATACTAAAGTGAAACATCAATCATGAATAGGATTCCTTTTCTCAAGCCGAGAAGTTGCATTAAAACAGTCATATTATGTATTCTCTAAATATGTCGAAAAATCCTTTCTAAATCGAGCGGTTGTTCATTTTGATTTTTCCTAGTAAAATGTAAGTAGGAGAAAATAGATTAAAGGGGGAATTCTTTTGTCTAATAAAAAAGCACGTAAGATCATCGTTTATTTAATGATTTTTGCAATGCTGGCATCTTCATTGTTTGTTGGAGCCTCGATGTTTTTCTAGTAGATTTTAAAAAGCAGTGGATTAGAAATCCACTGCTTTTTTTATTGGATCGCCCCATAGGAACGCCCAATATCTTCAAAATGATTCGGAGAGGAAACAATTAATATTTTCGTACCAACTGGAACCAAATCATATAATGATTCGACTGCTTCATTTTGCAGGCGGATACAGCCTTGAGAAACATATTTTCCAATGGATGCTGGATTATTTGTGCCATGGATTCCATAAATTTTCTCCCATCGGTTTCCGCTGCATCAAATCCTATCCACCTTGATCCTAGAGGATTATCAGGATCACCGCCCTTAATATCATTTTTCCGATAATAAGGATCTTTCGCCTTTACCGTAATCGTAAAAAAACCTTCAGGTGTTAAATCTTCTGTCTTGCCTGTTGCTGCAGCGATCACTGTTTGAACTTTATTATCATGAATAAAAGCTATTTCATTCGTTTTTTTATTGACAATAATAAAAGGGTCACCAGGCAATGGATTTTCTCCTAACGGCCAAATGGGCGAAAATGCCAGTGCTATTAGCATGGAAGAAATAAGCTTAAACATGTGATCACCAACCTTTTAAAGGATAGTTTTCACTTTAATCATTATTAACATGCATCTTTCTTCCAATTGGCAGCTCCTTCGTTGTACTTTTGATCAATAAATACTCTTCCATTTCTCGCGTAAATTGAAAAAGAGCCGCTCTAGCTTCGAATTCGATCCTCGTTTTTGGCAACTCCATGATCTTAAATGATTCATTCATTTCATAAAGCTTGTCTAAAAATATTTGGGCAGTATTTCCCGGGTGAATATTTTTTGATAACTCCTCAATAAAATCAGCAACCATTTCTCCTTGTTCAACAGTATGCGAAATGGAGGTAGCAATTGGCAAAACCCGTTCAATAATTTCGAACTGTTTTTCCCGCATTTTAAAGTAATGATAAAAAATATTTTCATTGCGAAGTAGATGATTTTCTACATCCCTGTAGGAAAGGGCCTCAGCTTCCTCAATCAGCCTCGCAGTCTCCGTGATTTCGAGCCCGTCCCAGTCACTCTCATTTACACGCAGATAGATCACAATTTCTTCGAATATCCGTTTAAAATTTTCTTCAATCTGCACTTGATATTCACCTAGCTTCTGATCCAAGCTTGGCATAAAAAGATTTGCAATCAGAGCAACACCTATCCCTATGGTAATAATCCCAATTTCATTAAGAATGATTTCTGTCGTTACCTGCCCTGCGGCATAAATATGTAAAATAATCACACTGCTTGTCACAATTCCATCACTAATCTTAAGCATGACAGTAATTGGAATAAAAAATAGCAGCAAAAGACCAATCATTAATGGGTGATAAGCAATTCCTTCAAAAATCAATCCTGAGAAAAGCATGGCGATAAGACAGGCAAAAAAACGGTCTAATGATGCCCTTAGTGACATCTTTTTTGTAGGTTTTATACAAAGAATGGTAATAATTCCAGCTGCAGCGAAATTAGTAAAACCAAATATTTGTGCTAAGATGATGGCAGCAGTTGTACCAATCGCTGTTTTAATCGTTCGATAGCCGATACGAAACTTCATAGTTTGTTAGCTCCTAGTCAAATCCTTTATATGCGAATAATTATAAGCTTCATAACAAATTATGTCCAAAAAAAAGAAGATGATCAAATAGAAATCATCTTCTTTTTTATTCGTAATTTCCTTATTAACATATTTTCCTACATGGATTTACAGAACTTTTTGCAAGAAATCCTGAGCACGTGCGGATTTAGGATTAGCAAAGAATTCATTTGGCGGGGCATCCTCCACTAGCACCCCTCCATCAAGAAATAGAACTCGATCAGCAACCTCTTTAGCAAATCCCATTTCATGAGTAACAATCGCCATAGTCATTCCAGTATGTGCTAACGACTTCATAACATCCAACACCTCTTTGACCATTTCAGGGTCAAGTGCTGAGGTTGGTTCATCAAATAGCATGACATCTGGCTGCATGGCTAGTGCTCTAGCTATCGCTACCCGCTGCTTCTGTCCCCCAGATAAGCGATTTGGGTATTCAGAAGCCTTTTCAGAAAGCCCCACCTTGGCTAATAACTCATGACCAATCTTTTCTGCTTCCTGCTTTGAAAGGCCTTTAACCGTCATAGGCGCATATGTTAAGTTTTGCAGCACCGTTTTATGAGGAAATAGATGAAAATGCTGAAAGACCATCCCTACATTTTGACGGACCTTCATAATATTTGTTTTCTTATTTGTAATATCTTGATCACCGATCCAAATCTGACCAGCAGTTGGCTTCTCCAGAAAATTAATACAGCGAAGAAAAGTTGATTTTCCAGAGCCTGATGGGCCAATAATGGCAACAACTTCCCCATCCTTTATGGTCGTTGAAATTCCCTTCAGCACTTCAAGCTTACCGAACTGTTTATATAAATTTTCAACCTTAATCACTGCGTCTCATCCTCCTTTCGACTGCTTTTCCAAGGAATGTTAAAGTAATAACCATTAAATAGTAAATGAGACCAGCTAATAGCAATGGTTCAATAAAGCGGAACTTGTCGGCACCGACCTGATAAGCCCTGCGCATAATATCCATTACGCCAATCGTTGTTACAATAGCAGATTCCTTTGTTAGAGTAATAAATTCATTCATAAGTGCTGGCAAAATGTTCTTTAAAGCCTGCGGTAAAATGATATTCAGCATCATCTTGCTGTATGGGACTCCAAGTGCTTTCGCTGCCTCGCTTTGTCCTTTATCAACAGCAAGAATCCCTGCCCGAATAATTTCGGAAATATAGGCAGCAGAATTCATCCCAAATGCTAGAACAGCGGCAAAATATGGTTCAATTTGATAACCAAAAATTTGCGGTGATCCAAAGTAAATAATCATTAATTGCAGCACTAAAGGCGTACCACGGAAAATAGAAGTATATAGATCTGCAAACCATAACAGCGGTTTAATGGAGCTAATCTTAAAAAGTGATAATATAATTCCTAGAACAAACCCTAATAATGCAGCTAAACCTACTATTTGGAGTGTTACGGTTATTCCCTTTAAAATATATGGAAGGGAAGGGAGAATGGAAGAAAAATCAAAATTCATCCGAATGCTCAGTCCTCTCTCAATCAGCTAAACCAAAAGGGCAAAAACGTTCAGAAGCCCGATTACTTCTGAACGTTTATCGCCACTTAAGCCATATTATTTCTCTTCAAACCATTTTTTAATAATCGCATCTACTTCGCCATTATCAATCATTTCTTTTAATACATTGTTAAATTCTGCTGTTAGCTCGCTGTTTTTAGGCAATGCAATTGCATATCCGCCATCTGCATCTTCAACAGTAAACCCTTCGATGTCAGCGTTATTATCTAAGTAACCTTTAGCAACTGTATCTTCAATAATTGCTGCATCTAAACGGCCAGCTTTAATTTCTTGAATCAATTCAGGAATACGGTTGCGGTTTTCCACAGACATTTCCACTGTTTCAGCTAACTCTTTAGCTTTCTCTTCTTGAATGGATCCTAATTGAGCACCAATCTTTTTGCCTTTAAGATCCTCTACCTTCGTAATTCCACTATCTTTTTTAGAAACTATCATATGCTTTGATGTATAGTATATTTCACTAAAATCTACACTTTTCTTTCTTTCTTCTGTTGCAGACATCGCTGCCATAACGAAATCAACTTGACCAGATTGCAGAGCTTGAATTAAACCGCCAAAATCCATATCACGAACTTCAAATTCATAACCTAATTTTTCTGTTACAGCTTTTGCAATATCAATATCGACTCCAATAATGTCATCGCCTTTAGCTGTATCGATGTATTCAAACGGAGCATAATCTCCTGATGTCCCCATGATTAATGTCTTCTTGTCAGATTCCTTTTTCTCTGATCCATTTGATGAAGGCTCTTCACTTGTTCCACATGCAGCAAGTAAGCCCATTAATAGAATACTAACAAAAAAATAAGAAACTATTTTTTTCATATTCATTTC
>NZ_JBALOZ010000337.1:0-3626 GCF_036965125.1 Bacillus sp. JJ1503 | reverse complement strand
GTTTAAAAGAGAGTGGGGAGGTGAAGGATAATAAAAAAGCAGAAAGGACAAAGGGTTTAAATAATCTGATAATGAACACATTATACTGTAAAGATTTTTTATTGACAAATAATTATTTGAAAGCTATAATTACCTTTGTTGCCTTGGGGTGATTTATATGAAATGGACATTAAGTCAGTTACAAAAATATCGAAGCAAGGAATTGCTCATTGATGAATTAGTTGAAGTTGACGAGATTAAAAACATTGATCCGACAATTAGAGATGCATCACCGATGAGGGTCACTGGCCGAGCGGATATTGATTCTGCAAAGGTATCCTTCCATTTAAAAATGGAAGGGAAAATAATTCTTCCTTGTTCTCGTACGTTAGTTGACGTAAGCTATCCAATTAATGTAGAAACAACTGAAACTTTTCTCTTAAAAGGTTTAGATTATGAAACCGATGAGGAAGTTCACCAAGTAATAGGTGATGTGATTGACCTAATGCCGGTCATTCATGAGATCCTGTTACTCGAGGTTCCAATGCAAGTATTCTGCGAAGATAGCAGTGAAGAAGGAGCTCCTCAGTCTGGAAAGGATTGGGAGGTCATTCAGGAGCAAGATAAAAAGGATAAAATAGATCCTCGTCTTGCTGGACTTGCTCATTTTTTTGATCATAGTGATCCTTCTTCCGATTCATAATTGGAGGAAAACTACACTCTCTAAATCTCTTTAAGGAGGTGGGACTAATGGCTGTACCTTTTAGAAGAACTTCTAAAACTGCGAAAAGAAAACGTCGTACCCATTTTAAATTACAGGTACCTGGTATGGTAGAATGCCCAAACTGTGGTGAAATGAAACTTGCTCACCGCGTATGTAAGGCTTGCGGAACATACAAAGGAAAAGAAGTTGTTAACAACTAATTTCCAATCAGATAAAAGCACAAGAACATAATGTTCTTGTGCTTTTATCGTTTTGAGCTACTATTAGAAGGAGAAAGAACAATATAAATGCTGATGGGGGATCTCATGGACTCATACATATTGGAAAAGCATGCAGATGGATTATTAGTGTTTACGATTAACAGACCAGATAAAAGAAATGCAATCAGTTATGAAATTATGGACGGTTTAGAAGAAGCCCTGTCTCTAGCTAATGAAGATGATATTAAGGTTCTGGCAATAACAGGTCAAGGGGGAAAGGCGTTTTGTTCTGGTGGGGATTTATCCGATTTCCATCGTTTAAGAACAGAGGAGGAAGCCTATGTGATGCTTAGTAGAATGTCCGATTTACTAGTCAAGCTTTTGCTGTTGCCAAAGCCTACAATTGCCCTGCTGAACGGAACTGCCGTTGGAGGAGGCTGTGAGCTAGCTTCAGCCTGTGATTTTCGTATTGCAAGTAAGCATGTTAAGGCTGGATTTATCCAAGGTTCTTTGGCTATTACTACTGGCTGGGGAGGCGGAACCTTTCTATCTGAAAGACTTTTGCCTGCGAATGCGATGAAAATGCTAATGGAAGCTCACACTTATGAAGCAGAACAATTAAAAGAACTAGGGTTTGTTCAATCTATTGTCGAGGGGGATATTCTAGAAAGCGCCCGAAAACACTTAAAAAATATACTTTGTTTAGAGTCAGATGTGTTAAAAGCCTATAAAACAATGTTTATTAATAAATGGAATGAGTCCGGGCTTCAAGAGAGAGTGAAGGAAGAGGTAAGGAGATGTGCGAAATTATGGGAGAGTGACGCACATCATCAGCAAGTAGCCAAGTTTTTGGAGAAAAAATAAGGTTTTTCTACATTCTTTATAGATAATCATTTAGGATATCAGTCTATCTTTTCTAGCATAAGCATATGTATAAATAAAAAACACTAGGAGGGATATTCTGATGTCTTCAACTCGACAAGATGCTTGGACTCACGATGAAGATTTACTTCTTGCTGAATTGGTGCTTCGCCATATTAGAGAAGGTGGTACACAGCTTCAGGCTTTTGAAAAAGTAGGGAAAAAACTATCAAGGACAGCAGCAGCTTGCGGATTTCGCTGGAATTCATTTGTAAGAAAACAATATAAATCTGGTATTGAGCTAGCCAAAAAACAGCGGAAGGAAAGAAAACACAACCCTCAAGCTGAAGAGGCAGAAAAGTTACAAGAAAATGACCATGTAGCGGATAATCTTGAAGTTCTTGCAGAAAATTCACATGGAAATGAAAAACCGTTGGAATTTGAAGATTTGATCAGCTACTTAAAAAACCTTTATCACAAAGCTGAAGAGTCCAGTTCACAAAGTGAAGATATTAAAACAAATGAAGCAAGAATTCAACAGCTTGAAAAGCAGCTGTATTATCTTGCATCAGAAAACGAACGTTTAATCAAAGAATTAAACTCAATTGAAAAGGAATACAAGTCATTAATTGAAATTATGGAAAGAGCAAGAAAAATGGTTGCAATCAAAAATGAAGATAGTCAGCAAAAAATTTAATCTGAAAAAATAAAAGCGGACAATTTTTGTCCGCTTCGTACATATGTCCGTTTTGCATATTCTATTTCACTGTCAAGGTCATTGGAGCTTTAAGCATCCCTAATTAATGAGTCTGCTCTTTAACCCCTTCTGGAAACCATACTAGAGGGTTTTCTCCACGATCTCTTTCCATGTCATAATGAACAGAAGAAAAGCCCATCTTTTGCCAAAACTCAGCTGACTTTACTCTTGGATTTGTCTTAATTGGCAGACCTAAACTTTTCGAATATTCAACAAGTGCAGTTNNATAATTCTAAGTAATCTTGAGCAGGTTCGAAATATCTGTCAAAGTTTTTTTCAACTTGATAAAGGCTCATTCTTGCAACTAACTTATCCCCAAAATAAATTCCGTAAAACGGTGACTTACTATCGTTCTCAATTATATTTGCTTCCAGATCTTCAAGCATAGAAAGCTCTTGTAAGCCATATTCTTTAAATTTTTTAAACTCTTCAAGTGTTTTATAATTAATAACCAATTTTTCAACCGTGTATTCCATGAATATTCCTCCCTTTTAATCCTATAGTTATAAGTAGGATTTTTTTATCTAAATAATGTAGGCGCTTTCTTCTATTAATAATATTATATAACAATAATCAGGAAATTGTAATCAATCTGACATTTAATCTTTATATGGAAATGACTAGCGATTATTCTCATCGAACCGTTTACACGTAAAGGAGGAAAACACGGAAGGTTGTAGAAGTATACTACATGGATTATTTAACCTTTCAATGGACTTTAGATCAGCTTCTTGTTAGACATCGAGGAAGAAAGGGGAGTGCCATTAGTGAGGAAAATATTAATTGCAAATAGAGGAGAAATTGCTTTACGTATTATCAAAACCTGTCATTTAATGGGCATTGAAACTGTCGCTGTTTATTCCGATGCCGACAAGGAAATGCCTTTCGTCAAAAAGGCTGCACATGCATTTAGTATTGGAGAAGCACCGGTGAATCAATCGTATTTAAAAATGGATACGATACTGGAAATCGCGAAAAAGGAAGGAGTAGATGCCATTCATCCTGGCTATGGCTTTTTATCGGAAAATGCGGATTTCGCAAAGGCTGTACATAAGGCGGGAATCTCATTTATTGGTCCATCTCCGGATACGATTGAATTAATGGG
>NZ_JBALOZ010000336.1:17768-18907 GCF_036965125.1 Bacillus sp. JJ1503 | reverse complement strand
CCATACTTGTTCAATTAATTGCCCCCTACTAAAAACTTGATTAAGGTTTGAAGCTAAATAATACATCAGTTCAAATTCTTTAAGCGGCAATATGAATGTTTTACCATTAACCTCGATTTCATAGCTTTTTTTATTAATTAACATTGAACCAATTCTAATATTTGATTCCATTGCTTTTCCATATCTTCTTAAAAGGGCGTTTACCCTAAATATTAACTCTTTCGGCTCAAAAGGCTTTACTAAATAATCATCTGTACCTGAAAGATAGCCTATTTCTTTATCTTCAATTTGACTTTTTGCAGTCAATAATACAACCGGAATATCAAAATGTTTTCGTATTTCCACAGTTAATTTATACCCATCCATAACAGGCATCATTATATCAACGATTGCTAATTCGCAAATTTGATTATGAAGCCGTTTCAAAGCCTCTGCACCGTCTGCCGCTTCAATAACTTGAAACCCTTCTTTCATTAATAGTTCTTTCACTAAATACCGGACATGCTGATCATCATCAGCAACAAGTATAGTTTTCATTTGTTCCACCTTCTTTCTGCTGGATCATCTCTATTCTAATAAACCATGCTGTTAAAACCAATGATATTATATTTTATAGGACCCAATAAATAGACAACCACCCTAAATTTTTAGGGTGGTTGTCTATTACTATTCTTGAAGTTCTGTAATTTCTACAGTTGATCTTTCTTCAAGTGGTCCTCTTAAATGTACAGTAGCTGTCTTCCCATCTTCATTTAACTGATCAATCCACACAGATGCACCATTGTATGTGACTTCAATATCTGCTGATGATGAAAGGATTTGTTTTACACGTATAACATCCATTGTTATCACTCCTTCATATTAATCATTATATTTTTTGTTGGAAAGAGAAAATTATGCCTATTAAATATAATCCTTTTCCATTGGAAAGAGGTAATCATTCACCCTTTTAACAATAGAAATTACGAATAATTTTATGAACGCGAACGCAATGACTGCATTGTAATCAATAACATGAAGCAATCCCATTTTAATTTGGACTAAATCAAAAATGATCATAAAAATAAAAAGAGCAATCAACGTTAAATACTTATATGAAAATAGAACGATCGCCGTTAACGGGATCGCCATGGTGATAT
>NZ_JBALOZ010000336.1:9207-17735 GCF_036965125.1 Bacillus sp. JJ1503 | reverse complement strand
TATTAAATAACATATAGATCGTTAAAAATTTTATAGGAAGGGAAGGATCATTTAATTTTCTTCTCCACCATTTCATGATATAGGAAGCTAACAAAAGCAAAATAATCGTATACCACGTTCTCCACCAATTATGCTCGTAAATACGAAGCCTTAAAAACAGTTCTTCAATTAACGCAATAAGAGAAATGATCAGTATAATCCATTTAGTCCTTAACCGAAATGCCGCTATGGACATTAGCACAGTCGGAATAATAACTCCTTGAGAAATTAAGGAACCAAATATATCATCGGGCCAATTCTCTTTGAAAACATGAGGATAATAATCGTACGAATTCAGAAGAATAAGCACGACAAATTCCCCAAAAAATGAAAGACCCGCAGCAAAAAAATAAACAGCTAAATCTTTTCGAAAATGATTCGAATTCTTATATGTAAATATGAAGATGATTAGACTTATGAAAACTAAGGAAAAATACCATAAAGAGTTTGCCAAACCCACTTCACTTCCAAATTATTTTAGTTTCCATTATTTTGTTCATGTTATGATAACCTATACAAAAAGAAAGAGGACGATCAAAGATCGCCCCCCATTATATTAATTATTGGAATAAATACTATTGTTATTCACTACTTGAAGCTCCCTTATTGCCTCTTTCATTTCACTCTTACAAATTGGACAAGAAGGCTGCTGACTGCTCTTAAAATTATCTCGGACCCAGCAATTACATGAATCTGACGTGCATTCCCAAACCTTTACTTCTTCCATTTTGATTTCTTCTGTGTTTTTTCTCCCAAATCCCATTGCCATATTAAGGCACCTCCCAAAGGGTAGACCCCTATTTTTCCCTAAAAATAAAAACACCTGTTAAATAAAGGGAAAATACTTACCAACTCTAAATAACAAGTGATTTATGGGAAACTTTATACATTCATAAACTCTTCAATTAGTATAACATAAATTTCCTTAACAGTCAAAAGGTCAAATGACATACTTTTTAAACAAGTTTAAGTTCAATTTTTTTGAATGTAGAAACTTTTTTTAAGAAATAGTAATACTATTTCTTTTTATCGGGTAAGGTGTATAATGTTCTCGTTAACTAGATTTAGGTTTGATGAAGAAAGGGTGAAACCTATGGAAATTACAAGTTATACAGTAGAGCTGCTAAAAGATCCTACAGGAATTTTATTGGGAGAACGTTACGAATTCTTTTTAGATATTGCCGTGGATGAAGATGATGATTTATACGATGAGAATGGATTACAGCTTCGAGTTTTGTTTTATAAGAAAGAAGATGACTATCG
This sequence comes from Bacillus sp. JJ1503, assembly GCF_036965125.1. Taxonomy (NCBI): domain Bacteria; kingdom Bacillati; phylum Bacillota; class Bacilli; order Caryophanales; family Bacillaceae; genus Bacillus; species Bacillus sp. JJ1503. The sequence goes on along the minus strand of NZ_JBALOZ010000336.1, from coordinate 16,433 downwards.
CATTTTAAATTATCATTTTTTAAGTTCAGGTCAAATATTAGACTTTGCATTAGAAGAGGAAGAAGAGAAACTAATCTCAAAATTTTGCACGGATCATTACATAGAAGCAGAAGATCTGTAAGTAATGAGAGCAGGGCACGCCCCTGCTCTCAAACTTTTTTATAATTGAATATCTTTCCCGTCTTCAGCGATATGATACATTAAATGCGCTAAATGATGGATTGGACTATATTCTTCCTTGTCTTCATCGCTTTCATTCTCTTCCTGGAACTCTAAATCATTTAAGTGCAATGCAGCAAATTGATAAAAGTCTTTTAATTCAAAAGCATAGCATGCACTTGGGTCTTCATTCTCTTCTTCGTATTGAAGGACCATATACGATTCTTTGCCACTGCCATCAATAGCATCGAAGAAAATAAAAAATCCAATATTTGTGTCCAATTCAAATAAATGTCTTGTTCCACCCTCGGTTAATCTTTCAAAATCTTCTTCACTTAATTTCTGAACTTTCATTGCTTCAACTTGATCTTCCTTATGAAATTGAACAGTAAATTCCTTCACAGCTCTTCCCCCTTCTTTCGTACTCCATTTTATTATGACCAATTATCCTGATAAAGACAAAAAAATAATAAAAGAGCCGAGAAATTTGGCTCTTTTACATTTTTTATGCTTTTGTTACATTCACTGCTTGAGGTCCGCGTTGTCCCTCTTCTATGTCAAAATTAACTTCTTGGCCTTCATCAAGACTTTTGAAGCCTTCACTTTGGATAGCTGAATAGTGTACAAATACATCCTCTCCACCTTCAACCTCAATAAAACCAAAACCTTTTTCTGCGTTAAACCATTTTACTTTACCTGTTGCCATTTTAATCCTCCTAAATATCAATCAGTGACAGAATATATTACCCTGCAAATCTTATTATGGGTATTTATTTAGGATTTTAACCAATTTCACTATAAGAAATACATGGAAAAATAAAGATTTACCAATTTATCGCAGAATAACAGGCTGTAAAACAACTACTGTTTATTTATTCGTTGTACGGCTTCTTCTTCTTTCCCGGCCATCTCTTCTGTCTCTACCAGCATTTCCTGAACTTCTGCCTCTGTCATTATAGCGTTTTCTATCGCCGCTTCTATCTGTTCTTGGCTTTCTAACGCGTATCGGTTCAACAGCAGTTAATTTAACTGGAGTAACATCAATGTCCTTAGTTAATAATTTTAATGCCGCTGCCAATAAGGAAACAGAGTCAGTGTCTTCGAGTAGATTTTCAGCTGCACGCTTATAATCATTATGGTCATTTTTCTCAATAATAGCCATTAGGCGATTAATGGTAGCCTGCTGATTGCCTGCTAGTACATCTTTGAAAGATGGAACTGGACTTTTCGTCATTTTGCTCTTTGTTACGTTTTCAATGATCTTCAAATGATCAATTTCTCTTGGAGATACAAAAGTTACTGCGAGTCCTTTATTTCCAGCACGGCCTGTTCGTCCAATTCTATGGACATAGCTCTCAGGATCCTGTGGAATATCAAAGTTATATACGTGGGAAACTCCGCTAATATCAAGACCCCTTGCTGCCACATCTGTAGCAACCATGATATCAATCGTTTGTTCTTTAAAACGGCGAATGACTTGGTCACGTTTCGCTTGAGGGATATCTCCATGAATTCCTTCTGCTGAATATCCGCGTTTAATTAATCCTTCTACCACTTCATCCACACGCTTTTTTGTCCGTCCAAATACAATCGCAAGCTCTGGAGATTGAATATCTAGAAGACTGCAGAGCACGTCAAATTTCTGTTTCTCATGAACTTCCATGTAATGCTGTTCGATATTTTTTACTGTCATTTCTTTTGCTTTAATTTTTACTAATTCCGGATCCTTCATGAACTTTTCTGCAAGTGTTTGAATTCTTCTAGGCATTGTTGCAGAAAATAGGAGGGTTTGTCGTTCTCCTTTAATTTCACTTAAAATTCTTTCAATATCTTCAATAAAGCCCATATTTAACATTTCATCGGCTTCATCAAGGACAACCATTTTAATATTGCCAAGACGAATCGTTTTTCTCTCAATATGGTCAATCAGTCTTCCAGGCGTAGCTGCAATAATATGTGGTCTGTTTTTTAAAGCACGAATCTGGCGATTGATATCCTGACCGCCATAAATTGGTAAAGTTTTTACACCTTTAACTTGACCGATTCGGTTTAATTCCTCTGCTACTTGAACAGCCAGCTCACGAGTAGGAGCAAGAACAAGGCCTTGAATGCCTTCTTCAATATTGATTTGTTCTAGAAGCGGAACACCGAATGCAGTCGTTTTTCCTGTACCAGTTTGGGCCTGCCCAATCATATCTTTACCCTCTAAACCAATCGGGATTGCTTGAGCCTGAATAGGTGTTGGTTCCTCGAAGCCCATATTGGATAATGCTTTTACTATTTCATTACTTAAGCTAAAATCTGAGAATGTTGTCAAAATATTTTTTCCTCCTTATGATCGTTACGCTACTTACTTTTGTCATCATCTTTATTAAACAATAACTACGTTAATAGGTTTTCCAGTTTGCATCTCTTTTTTACATTTTTAGAATGAGAATTTATTTCCCATTGTAAAAAATGATCTTTAAAGTATTTTCCAATTAAATGAGGAAAAGTATTATTCCTAAAAAGCAAGTTGGATGGATTCTCTTTTGAGGAATGGATGAAGAATATACAAAGTGGAGAAAAAATAACGTAAAAAAGTGATGCATGAATGACATGCACCACTCCATTTCTAGCAATATTATGCTTTATTTACGTTAGAAGCTTGTGGTCCACGGTTACCTTCAACGATTTCGAAAGTTACAGCTTGGCCTTCTTCTAAAGTTTTGAAACCATCAGTTTGGATTGCAGAGAAGTGTACGAATACGTCTTGACCTTCTGAAGACTCGATGAATCCAAATCCTTTTTCTGCATTAAACCATTTAACTTTACCTGTGTTCATGTTATTACCTCCAAAAATATGTTTCACTATAAGTCTTTAATATATAGGCTTTAACATAAAAAGATCGCAGCCACAATAAATGAGGAATAAAATCGTCCACAATTTATTGTAGCTACGACCACTTATCCAAAAATATATATAACGAACATTACAGCGTTAACCTTATAATAAATGAGGAACCTAATATTGTCAATAACAAAAGGAAAAATTACATTTATTATACTATTTGGCCTATTCGAGGCTTTACTATGTTATGCTTCAGCGCATAATCTTAGTATAACACCTAAAACAATGAAAGCCCTACCTCTCTTCCATCCTTACGGCTCCAAGACCGTGCCAGCGGGAATCAGGCATTAAGAAAATCAGTTCATTATTGAGATTAATAAAATTATTGTGATTTTTCATTTTGTAGAATTTAAAACTGAAGTGAAGATGTTCCGGGTAATCAGAAGAAGATTAAAGAAGAAATTGCCATATAAGCTGCTAATTGATCAATTATAATTTTTTATTCCGAACCTTAAACAAACGAATGATGTATTGGGTTACATCAATATTCACTACTCTACGAGTAAACCTCAAATAAGCAATAATTTATTGTATCAAAAAATAAACGGTAAGTCAAATACTATTTCAGATTGAAATTGATGGATTCCTACGAGAAATAGATTAGAAGTCTGTCCTGAAGTTAGTTTTTCATTTCCTAGACAGACCCAATACCGAAAAGGTAAAAGAAGCTGTGTTATTAGTTGATGATCGGGATGTTCTAATGTATTTGCCTATTCATACAATTTATCTGGTGTTGTTGCATCGTTTAATTCCTGCTCAAGTTCCATAATAAATTGTTGCTTCCTCTTTTCACTCCAGCCAAAGTATTCTGACATATAATAGTGTACCTGCTTTCGATATTTCCTTACTGAATGTATATCAAATAGCAGGTCACCTGTTCTTCTTATAAAAAAGTCAGAAGGGGTCGAAGCCATTTCATATTCTAGTGCATATTTGAGCTTAACCCATAAAGTAATTGGCATTTCATATTTCTCCGCTTTATTACTGCTATCAGTTTCAATCATTTTAAATAATATTGGAGCATTTGACCCGTACATGGAAACGAGATGAAAAGCCTCATCTTGTGTTAGTCCGATTTCTATACCAACCCGGGATAAACCTTCGATGAAAGCTTTATAATTTCTAGAACCTCCAACATCCCCTCCAGAAATAGGCAAAGCCCTTGTCATGCAGCTGAGAAAATATTTGTTATTTTTCGCTATTAATTTTCTTGCAAGTAAATTAACAACGGTCTCTGCCATTTTACGGTATCCCGTTAATTTACCGCCTGCTATCGTAATGAGACCAGATGGAGCTTCCCATATCTCATCTTTCCGCGAAATTTCCGAAGGGTCCTTCCCCTCTACCGAGATTAATGGCCGAACTCCAGCCCAGCTTGATTCAATATCCGTTTCTCTCACCTCTGCATCTGGAAACATATCGTTAATTGCATGGATGAGATAATCTCTATCTTTCATAGTTATTTTTGGATTTTTAGGATCATGATTATAGAAAGTATCTGTTGTTCCTACATAGGTTTTTCCATTTCTCGGGATCGCAAAAATCATGCGGTTATCTGGTGTGTCAAAATATACAGCCTGCTCTAAAGGTAATTTAGATTGGTCAAATACAACATGGACACCTTTTGTCAGCTGCATTGTCTTTCCTTTTTTTGAACCATCCAAGTCCCTAATAAAGTCAACCCATGGCCCTGAAGCATTAACAATTGTATGTGCCTTAATCTCGTACTCTTCTCCAGTTAACTGATCAACTGCCATTACGCCAGCTACTTCATTATTATTATAAAGAAGCTTATAGGCCTTCGTATAATTTATAGGTACAGCTCCTTTTTCATAGGCTGCTTTCAACACTTCAATTGTTAAACGAGCATCGTCCGTACGATACTCTACATAATATCCAGCACCCTGAAGTCCTTCCTTTTTAATAAGAGGGACTTTCCCTGCCGTTTCTTGAGCATTTAGCATCCTTCTCCTTTCTTCTCTTTTTACCCCTGCTAAATAATCGTAAGCTCTAAGACCTATTGAAGTGCTAATCCGTCCAAACGTTCCACCTTTATAAATCGGCAGAAGCATCCATTCAGGTGTTGTGACATGTGGCCCATTCTCATAAACAACGGCTCGTTCCTTTCCAACTTCTGCAACGAGTTTAACCTCAAGGTTTTTCAAATAGCGAAGACCGCCATGTACTAGCTTTGTTGAGCGGCTTGATGTGCCTGAAGCAAAATCCTGCATTTCAACTAAAGCAGTCTTCATCCCTCTAGAAGAGGCATCGAAAGCGATCCCCGCACCGGTAATTCCCCCGCCAATTATCAAAACATCAAATTGATTCTTTTTCAGTTTGTTAATCATTTCGTGTCGGTTTTTGTTTGAAAACATCAATATTTCATCCTCCTTTTCAAAAGTAAGTAAAGTTTCCTATAAGGAGAGGATGTTCGATCTTTTATTTAAAAGCCATCGCCGCATGAACTGCTTTCTTCCAGCCGTTATATAGGTCATTTCGATTCTCCTCCAGCATATTGGGATTAAAAGAACAATCAATTGCCCATTTCTCAGCGATTTCTTCCTGGCTTCTCCAGAAACCAACTGCAAGTCCTGCAAGATAGGCTACTCCAAGTGCAGTCGTTTCATTAATGGTAGGACGTTCGACCGGAACATTTAATATATTTGATTGAAATTCCATGAGAAAATTATTTTTCACAACTCCTCCATCTACCCGCAGTTTTTTTAAATTTATTCCCGAATCAGCTTCCATGGCGGATAGGACATCTTTTGTTTGATAAGCAAGAGATTCTAAAGTCGCTCGGATGAAATGTTCTTTCGTTGTTCCTCTTGTTAATCCAAATATAGCTCCACGAACATCGCTGTCCCAATAAGGAGTACCAAGACCAACAAAAGCAGGAACTACATATACACCATCAGTAGATACAACTTTTTTCGCATATTTCTCACTATCTTTAGCATTTTTAAGCAGCCTTAGCCCATCTCTGAGCCATTGTATGGCAGACCCCGCAACAAAGATACTCCCTTCTAAAGCATATTCCACTTTTCCATTTAAGCCCCAAGCAATAGTTGTTAACAGTCCATGCTCAGAACGAACAGCTTTTTCACCTGTATTCATTAACATAAAACAGCCTGTGCCGTACGTATTTTTTGCCATGCCTTTTTCAAAACAAGCCTGTCCGAAGAGGGCTGCCTGCTGATCCCCCGCGATGCCAGCAATCGGCACCTCCCTGCCAAAAAAGTGAGAGTCTGCTGTATGCCCATATATTTCAGAAGAAGGCCTAACATTCGGAAGCATACAATCTGGTATATCAAGAATTCGGAGCAATTCTTCATCCCATTTTAAATCATATATATTAAACATAAGTGTCCGTGAAGCATTGGAAAAATCAGTTACATGGCACTTCCCGCCTGTAAGCTTCCAGATAATCCATGTATCCATCGTGCCAAACAATAACTTCCCTTGCTTTGCATCTGCCTTGGCACCCTCATCATGATCTAATATCCATTTAACCTTCGTGCCTGAAAAATATGCATCAATTAATAAACCAGTCTTTTCACGAAAAATATCATCATAACCTTGGGATTTTAATTGTTCACAAATATCGCTTGTCTGTCTAGATTGCCATACAATGGCATTATATACGGGAGTGCCTGTTTCTTTATTCCACACAACAGTCGTTTCCCTCTGATTTGTAATCCCAATTCCAGCAATTTGCTCAGGTCTTACACCTGATTCTGTTAGAACTGCAGCAATAACCGCCAGGATTGACCCCCAAATTTCGTTTGGATTATGCTCAACCCAACCCGGGTTTGGAAAGTATTGCTTAAATTCCTTTTGCGCAATATGGACAATGGCTCCCTTTTGGTCAAAAATGATCGCACGAGAGCTTGTCGTTCCCTGGTCTAGAGACAACATATACTTTTCCACTTTCCATCTCTCCCTATAGTAATAATCCGCAACTTTTTTCCTTATTATTACTATATTAGCAAAAACAATTAATTTGCGATAAAAAAACCGATTTTGTTCAATACAAAATCGGTAATGTAAAACAGAAATGAAGTATAACTTTTCTTAATTTTGAGAACTGTCTAGCTCCACAAGGAACGCTTCGGCAGCATAATCATCGCACGAGTAAAAGCGTTAGCTTTTAGGAGGAGCGCCTACCCCCGACGTA
>NZ_JBALOZ010000336.1:0-9085 GCF_036965125.1 Bacillus sp. JJ1503 | reverse complement strand
CTTTCCGGGAGGCTCGACTTGTGCTTGTCGGGGGTGGGCACTAAGGAAAGCTCCTAGGAATAATCTTCGCAGGAACAATCTGCTCTTTGATTGTTCCGAAGGCGCTTCCGCTTTTCCTTTTATGCTTCCTTCTTAGCTTTTGTTGCCACACGTTTTTTCTTGGCTGCCGGTTTTTTAGGCTTTGTTTTATCAATCGATGCTTGTAACGCCGCCATTAAGTCTGTCACATTGGACACTGGCTCTTTTTCTGTAGGAGTGACTATTTCTTTTCCAGTTCGCTTCGATTCAATTAGCTCAAGTAAAGCTGTTCGGTACTCATCCGTATATTTTGCCGGTTCAAATTCTGTTGTAAGTTGATCAATTAGAAGAATGGCCGTATCAATTTCTTTTTTCGTTACTTTATCCTCTGCTGGCACATTTGGGACATCCACGGCATTTCGAACTTCATCCGGATAATGAATCGTTTCCATGACAAGGGTTTTTTCATAAACCCGAATAACGGCTAGCTGTTCCTTAGAACGGATGATAATTTTCGCAAGTCCAACTTTTCCGGAATCCTCTAATGCCTTTCTGAGTAAGGAATATGCTTTACCTCCTCCATCACCCGGAGACATATAATAGGTTCTATCATAATAGATAGGATCAATTTGCTCCATCATGACAAAGTCCATGATTTCAACGGCTTTATCTTCATTTTCCTTCTTCAGCTTTTCCAAATCGTCATTCTCAAGAACGACAAATTTCCCTTTTGTATACTCATATGCTTTAACAATGTCTTCATTCTTTACTTCTACGTCACAGACCGTGCATTTTTTTTCATATTTGATTGGGGAATGACATTCTTTATGAAGATTCCGAAGCTTAATATCTTTATCCTCTGTTGCTGTGTGCAGCTTAATTGGGATATTGACAAGACCAAAGCTGATACTTCCTTTCCACATTGTATGCATAAGTAAACTCCATTCTTCTTTTTCTTTAATTTGTGTGAAATGCAGAGACTCATACCCTTAAACTTTTGGAAATGGAGTAGCGAATAATAAAAAGGGAATTCTATAATTATTAACTTGTTTAGATGTGAGGAAAGGATGTTCGATAATGATCAAACCAATGCTGCCTAGTTTATCTTTTGAAGCCCCTAAAGGAAAGGATTGGCTTTATGAGGTGAAATATGATGGATTTCGTGCCATCTTACATTGGAGTCAGCATGAAATGTCCTTAGAGAGTAGAAATGGTAAATCATTGCTAACGATTTTTCCCGAAATTAAATCGTTTCTAGATGCCAAATTAGAGCTATTTCGCCCCTTTCTTCCAATAACACTAGACGGAGAACTTGTTTATCTAGAAAATGCATTTAAAGCTCATTTTGGACAGATCCAAGTGAGGGGGAGGATGAGGTCAGACAAGAGAATTGAAGAAAAAGCAAACACCTCACCGTGTCATCTACTGATTTTCGATCTATTGGAACTAAAAGGAGAATCATTAAAGGATTTTGATTACCTTTCAAGAAAAAGGAAATTAACTGAACTGTTTAAACATTGCTCACTCCCTATCCAGCCGGATGAAAACAGCAGACAACTCATGCAGCTAATTCCCTTTTATCATACGTTTCAAGAAATTTGGGACAAGGTTACACTTTATGATGGTGAAGGAATTGTCGCAAAGCAGGAATTGAATAAATGGGAGGAAGGGAAACGAACATCATTATGGATCAAATACAAGAATTGGAAATATGTTTCCTGTTTCATTACCGCTTATGATAAAACGAATGGCTATTTTTATGCTGGTGTTTTTCAAAATGATCAGGTTTACCCAATTGGACAATTTCTATTTGGATTGAAGCCGGACGAAAAAAAGGCACTATTTGAAACCATTAAGGCTAATAAAACGGATGATGATGATCAATTTTTTTATGTCGAACCCGGTATATGTGTTGAAGTGAAATACTTAGAAATTTATGAGAAACAGATGAGAGAACCCCACTTTCACAGATTTCGCTTTGATCTGAAGCCCAAGGATTGTAAGTTTGAACAATTTATCCAGCAGCAGAAAAATCTGCCTTCAGATATTGAAGTGACACATCCTGATAAACCATTATGGGAAGATCCACCTATACAGAAAATCGATTATTTACATTATTTAAGAGAGATTTCTCCTTATATGCTTCCTTTTCTCAAAAATCGGCTTCTAACAGTGATCCGCTATCCTCATGGTATTTTCGGTGATCCCTTTTATCAAAAGAATTGTCCTGAATATGCGCCTGAATTTGTAGAAACAAACATGTCTGAAGGAATTAATTATATCGTGTGCAATCATTTAAAAACATTGCTCTGGCTCGGGAATCAGCTCTCATTTGAATTTCACATCCCTTTTCAAACCATTTACAGTAAAGGGCCAAGTGAAATTGTTTTTGACCTGGACCCGCCATCAAGAAATGAATTTGGTCTAGCTATTAGAGCTGCTCTTTTAATTAAAGACGTTCTAGACCAGCTCAAATTGATAAGCTTTGTGAAAATATCCGGGAATAAAGGGCTGCAAATCTATATCCCTTTGCCAGAAAATACGGTTTCCTATGAGGACACAAGATTATTCACTTCATTTATAGCTGAATATTTAATATCAAAAGATCCCGATTCTTTTACAATTGAGCGTATGAAAAAGAACAGAGGAAACCGGCTTTATGTTGATTATATTCAGCATGCTGAAGGAAAAACAATTATTTCCCCCTATTCACCTCGCGGGACAAAAGAGGCTACTGTGGCAGCACCCCTTTATTGGGAGGAAGTAGTTAAAACGTTAAGAGTAGAGGACTTTCAAGTACCAAATATTATTAAGCGCGTCAATCAACACGGTGACCCGTTCAAAACCTATTTCGAAACAAAAGAAAAGCAAAATTTTGAACCTATATTGCAATTTTTAAGGAATAAAAAACCTGCCTTCTAATTAATGGCAGGTTTTCATCTTTATGGTGAAAATTTTTCTTCTAATACGAGGTCATTTGACCAGTTTAAAGATTCTGCATACAATTTAAATAGATCTTTTTCATCAATACTCAATTCTTTGCATTTTTCACTAATGATGCTCCACTGAGCTGTTTCCACTGCAAGAACGAGATCTAAAACATCCTTCAGTTGATTGGACTGACCATTCAATGCGTCACAAATCTCTTCTTCAAGAGGAAGCTCCTTTAGTATCATGCTCATTGGCATAGATAAAATCGAATCCATGATGGAAAACATGCCTGTCATAAAATAACTTGATGACGGCGCCCTTTTCACTTTCATTTTTGCAATTTCTTCACATAATTTTGCTCTTGTGAGACTAATTTGAATGGTTTCTTGAGATATTTTTCGCTTCTCAATTGTCGATTCCCGCACAGCTAAAACATATATCCATTTCTCCAATTCAATTAAACCGAGCAATACTACTGCTTGTTTAATCGAATTTATTTTTTGCTTAGGTCTAAATGCAGGGGAATTAATTAATTTTAATAATTTATAGGATAGGGAAATATCCCTTTCAATCAGTTCCGTAATTCGATCAATACTCGGTTCATTAGTTGCAAAGTTTTGGATCATTTCATAGTAAGAGTGAAAATAAGCTGGAATATCACGAGTTGATAGTATACTTGGCTTAGCAAAGAAATACCCTTGGAAATAGTGATAGCCTCTTTTCCGAGCATTGTCAAATACCTCTCTAGTTTCAACCTTCTCTGCCACTAATTTCAGATTCATTGACTTAACAACCCATTCAATTCGCTCTCTCATTTCTGCTGTAGTTGAAAGAAAATCGACTTTAACAAAATCCGCATACTTTAGTAGTTCATAGGAATATTTATTTTCTTCATTGAAAACAAAATCATCCAATGCTATCTGGTAGCCCAGCCCCTTTAGCTCTTTGCAGATTTCTACTAATTCAGCACTTGGTTCAATGGATTCCAAAATTTCAACAACTATATCACGCGGTTGAAAATAAGTAGGAAGTCTAAGATTTAGCAGTTTTTCGGTAAAATTAATAAAACAAGGCCTACCGTTAGATAGCTTATCAATCCCAATATTTAAAAAACTATTTACGATAAGTTCTGTTGTCGCTTGATCACCATCTACATCAGGAAAGGCATTCACCTTCTGATTCCTGCGGTAAAGAAGCTCGTATCCGAATACATCTTCATTTGCAGTAAGAATTGGCTGCCTAGCTACAAAAACTTCCATATATTACCCTCCGACAATTCTGCATTATATAATTGTCACTATTGTATACAAAAGATTACGGTTAGTTTGTCGAAATATGCAATAATTGAAAAAATTATTTGTTCTTATGTCAGTTTATATAGAGAAACAGAATATACCAATCATTCTTATAAGGAAAGCTGTTTATATAAATTACCCATCTCAATGGCTCCGACCGCTGCATCCCAGCCTTTATTTCCAGCCTTAGTACCTGCACGTTCAATTGCCTGTTCAATCGTGTCTGTCGTTAACACGCCAAAAATAATGGGGATTCCGCTCTGCATTCCGATTGAAGCAACCCCTTTAGCAACCTCATTACTGACGAAATCAAAATGTGGTGTTGCGCCTCTTATAACTGTACCTAGTGTAATAATCGCGTCATATCCCCCGACTTCAGCAAGCTTTTTGGCTGTTAATGGGATTTCAAAGGCTCCTGGAACCCAAACTACGGTTACATCCTCTTCCTTTACACCGTGACGTTTAAGGGCATCCTCAGCCCCAGTTAATAATTTTCCAGTAATAAATTCATTAAATCGTCCTACGACAATTCCTATTTTCAAACCTGTCCCAACTAAATGTCCTTCAATTACTTTTTTCATTGCTCATCTCTCCCGTTAAAATTTTAATAAATGACCAAGCTTCGTTTGTTTCGTTTTTAAATATGCTTCATTTTCAGTTTTTGCCGGCATTTGCAATGGGACACGTTCTGAAACCTCTAGCCCATACCCTGCCAATCCGGCAATTTTTCTCGGATTATTTGTTAAAAGCCGCATTTTTTTCACACCTAAATCTCGCAAAATTTGGGCACCAACTCCGTATTCACGTAAATCATCGCCAAATCCAAGCTTATGGTTTGCCTCAACTGTGTCGTATCCCTCTTCTTGAAGTTCGTAAGCCTTCATTTTGTTAATGAGCCCAATTCCTCTGCCTTCCTGCCTCATATATAATAGGATGCCTCTCCCTTCCCTTTCAATTTGCGCTAAGGCGGCTTCCAGTTGAGGTCCGCAGTCACATCTATTTGAACCAAAAACATCTCCAGTTAAACATTCGGAATGGACTCTTAATAGGACAGGCTCCTCTTCAGTAATTTCTCCTTTTACTAAAGCAACATGTTCCTTTCCATCTAAATTACTCGTATACCCAACAGCTCTGAACATTCCATAAACTGTCGGAAGCTGAATGTCAGCCTCTCTTATCACAAGAGAATCATGTTCTAGTCGATATTCAATTAACTGTTGAATCGTAATCATTTTTAGGTCAAATTTTTTGGCGATGATCTCTAAATCCTTTACACGGGCCATTGTTCCATCATCCTTCATAATTTCACAGATGATACCCGCTGGCTTTGCACCGGCGAGACGTGCCAAATCAACAGCTGCTTCCGTATGTCCCGCTCTTCTTAATACTCCACCTTCCTTTGCAATTAAAGGAAAGATATGGCCAGGGCGATTAAATTCATCCGGATGTGCATCATCTTTCAGCATTCTTTCTATTGTAAATGCCCTCTCAAAAGCACTTATACCTGTAGTTGTTTCTTTGTGATCGATCGAAACCGTAAATGCTGTCCCTCGGCTGTCCGTATTCTTTTCCACCATCGGAAGAAGATCTAGCTTACTGGCTAGCTCTTCAGAAATCGGAGTACAGATGAGTCCCCTTCCTTCTTTCGCCATAAAATTGACTGTCTCTGGGGTTACATACTCGGCAATTGAAAGAAAATCTCCTTCATTTTCCCTATCTTCATCATCACAAACAATAATGACTTTTCCTGCCTTCAAGTCTTCTAATGCTGCCTTTATTTCACTGAACATGCTTTACCTCCTGCTGCCTTTTTAGTTTGAAAAAAAATTAAAGAAAACCATTTTCTTTTAAAAAGTCTTCAGAAATCCCTGCATTCTCTGCCTTATTAATTTGTTCCTTCGTCATGAATGAATACAGATATTTGGCCAGCATATCAAACTCAAGATTAACAATTTCTCCAACTTGCTTAAGTCCTAATACCGTTTCCTTTGCAGTATGAGGAATTATTGAAACTGTCACCGATTTTTCTCTTACTCCAAAAATAGTTAACGATGTACCGTCAATAGTGATGGACCCCTTCATTAAGAGCAGATGGCTAAAGGAACTAGGCACTGATATTTCAATATAAATAGCATTTTCATTTACTGTCTTTTTGAGTATTTTTCCTGTACCATCAACATGGCCAGTCACGAAATGTCCGCCAAAACGTCCGTTTGCAGCCATGGCTCTTTCGAGGTTAACCTTTGTCCTATCCTTTAATGATGACAAGGAAGTACTTTTAAACGTCTCCGGCATAACATCTGCTGAAAAGCCGTCATGATTAAACTCTGTCACAGTAAGACAGACGCCATTTACAGAAATACTATCCCCTAACTGAAGATCTTGGAGAATTTTAGAAGCTTTAATTGTTAATATAATGGTGTTTCCGATTGCAGCGGCACTTTTTACGGTACCTAACTCTTCGATAATTCCTGTAAACATAATTCAGATTCCTCCTTTAGAGGGTCGCGAAAAGCATCTGCACGATTCGAACCTACTTCATTTCCAGAGAAAATAATCATTTGTGCAGATTGATCTCAAATTATATTTTCTTTTTTTTAAGACGTACGCAAATGCTTGTCTAAAACAAATCGAATGGGATTTTTTCCACCTTGGGGCAGTCTGGTGGTTAAATGTGGATTATCATGAATAATCGTATTGATACTTATCAGGATGACATCATTTTCATGTCTTAATTGGTGAACATCTAAACTGGACTCTGGAGAGGTTATCAATTTGCTGCCACCTATTTTTGCAGCCATTTTCCCATCAAATGGTACAGCTGCCTTTAACATTACATAAGGGAGTTTCGTTTTGATATCGTAATAAAATTGTTCATTTATAGCACGAGCCGGTCCCGCCTTTAAATGGGCGCCTAGTCCAAGTGCTTCGCTAATCTTTACAACCGCTCCAACCTTTGGATACATACTAGTTTGTCCACTAGTAGATAGGGCCATCGTTAGGACAAATTCCATATTCTTATGAACCTGCATCTCCTGTTTAATTGACTCCTTTCATTTAAATCTCTCCAGAAAAAAACCCGTACAAATTGTTGTACGGGGCATAATAACATAGCAAAATAAACGTAAAGAAAAAATCTTTTTTTACGCAATCTTGTCCATTCCTTCTCCCATCCAGACTTTAACTGTCGGCTTTGGAGTTTCACCAAATCCACCGTTTTCAACATTGAAACCGGGTCACGGACTAAGAGGATATATCCTCATCACCGCCGGTTGGGAATTTCACCCTGCCCCGAAGGAATATTATTCGATTTAAAGAAATAGTAACATGAGTTATATAAATATACAATTTTAAAGTAACTTGGCTGAAACAAATTGAAACTTTTCTACTGATTTCACGTATATGTATTTATCTAAAACGGGAAGGAATTTTGTTTAAATGGAAACAAAAGAACAATTACTGCTTGAATTAAAAAAGAGTGAAGACTGGGAAAAGGCGCAAAATGACTTATGGTTTTGGGAAAAACTCGGCAGACTGCCATTTAAGCTCTTGGACAAGTTCACACCCGCTTTTTTACAGAAGAAAATCGGGGTCATCCTTGATGAGCTTGGCCAATATATTCAATCTGGGGGACGGTATTTAAGCTCCGTTTCCTCCTTAAAGTCATATTATCCCGATAAGCAAATCAATCATTTAGAGGATGTCAATTTGATTGCTATCAATGAAATGGATGTTGCCGTCACAAAACTGACGAGCAATCGGAAACGTCTGGCTACTGTTCAAGGAGCGAGCACAGGGGTTGGCGGCATTTTAACCTTGTCCCTAGATATTCCCCTTCTTCTCGGGATCCAGTTAAAGACCCTTCAGGACATCGCTATTTGCTATGGATATGATCCAAAAGATAAAAAAGAAAGAATGTATATGGTAAAAGTCCTGCAATTCGTATCTTCTGATATCGTTGGAAAAAAGGCGATCCTGCAACAACTATCCTTAATCGATTCGCCAAATGATAGTGCCAAAAGAGAAGTGATTTCAGAAATTCAGGGATGGCGAGAGGTTGTGTTTACTTATAGGGATCAAATCGGCTGGAAGAAACTCTTTCAAATGATCCCTATCGCAGGTCTTTTATTCGGTGCCTTTATTAACCGCTCTGCAGTGAATGATATTGCTGAAGCTGGAATGATGCTCTATCGAAAACGGCGAATTAAAGCGAAATTAGCAGAAATATTAATGGAAAATGAGAAAAACTGCATTGCCAATGATTAGCAATGCAGTTTTTTATATCTTTATCTCTTCTTTTAAGGCAAGCGTTGAATTAGTTTTTCCATCGCCTCTTCGTCAACTGCCCCTAACACTTTTTTACGAATAATACCATCTGAATCGATAAAAAAGCTTGTTGGGTAGACCATAATGCTGTAATCACTAAATGCCTGTCCTTTTTCATCAAGCGGAATTGTAAAGGTTAATTGAAAATCGTCCACAAATTGATCAACATCATTTCTGTTTTTTTCAGATGTCGTCACATTTACACCTAGTATTTCAAATCCATCATTTTTATATTTGCTATACAACTTCTCCATATGCGGCATTTCTGCCTTACAAGGAGGACACCAAGTTGCCCAAAAATTTAACAGCACCTTTTTCCCTTTATAATCACTAAGCTTTACTATATTCCCATTTAAATCCGAAAGGGTAAAATCAGGTGCCCTTTTGCCTTCCTCTATACCAGTTTGAATCGTTTCAGGATTTTCTATCTTATCGTATTTCTGATTAAAGTTCGTTACAATCCCTTTATCCTTGAGAATCATTTTATCAACAATAAATAAACACAGTACGATTAT
>NZ_JBALOZ010000335.1:0-4966 GCF_036965125.1 Bacillus sp. JJ1503 | reverse complement strand
GTGCTATACTATGAGGAGCATATTTTGTAATGTTCTTTCCTTTCCAAAGAATGTTTCCACCAGTCGGCATATAGACTCCACTTAGGACGTTAACTGTAGTGCTTTTACCTGAACCGTTTGGGCCAATAATTCCGTGAACAGTTCCACCTAAAACCTCTATTTCAACTTCGTCAATAGCTTTTAATCCACCAAAATACATAGAAATATTTTTAAGCTCTAAAACCTTACCATTAATCCCTTCAGGTAAATCTATTGTTGCCTTCCGACCATCATGTAAAATTCCTAATTCAGTATTGGCTTTTTTACTAGAAAACTTTTTAAAGTAAGAAAGATTGGTGAAGGCACCCACGATACCATCGGGTAAAAGGATAAGTGCGAGTAATAATATTCCACCAAAGATCATTAAGTGATAATCTACAAAGTTATGAAGGAATTGCGGTAACCCAACGATAACCGCTGTACCTATAATAGGACCTATCTTTGTTCCTGACCCTCCGATAATAACCGCAATAAGGAACATAATGGATAGATTCAATTCAAAAGTTGTACTACTTATAAACTGATTTTGGAAAGCGAACAGCCCTCCGCCTACACCTGCTAAAAAAGCAGAAACAGCAAAGGCTAATATTTTCCAATTCCGAACATTAATCCCTAGTACCTCTGAAGCAACTTCACTATTTCCAAAAGCAGTAAAGGTCCTTCCAAAACGACCTCTAAAGATATTCGTTGCGAATGCTGTAAATATGATAGCTAAAAGACCAATAAACCACATATATTGAATTGGATCAAGCTCAAGACCGAAAAAGGATGGTACCGAAGTTTTGGTTCCTGCAGGACCGCCCGTGACATCTACCCAGCGGTTGGCAATAATACTAATCAATTCTCCAAATGCAATTGTTACCATTGCCAGATAAGGACCTTTCGCTCGTAAGGACAAAAGAGCTACAATCGCACCAAATACAGCAGCTATTAAGCCAGAGATCACAATACTTACGAAGAAATTCAATCCTACTTTCATCGTAAGTATTGCAGATAAATATGCTCCTATCGCATAAAATCCTACATGCCCCAAGGAAAGCTGATTGGAGAGTCCCACAAGTAGATTTAACCCTACGATGACAATGTAAGTAATTAAAAATGTCTGGGCTACATGAATAGTATGAGCATTGTTAAAAAACCAGGGAAATGCATATAAGAGGACGAGCGGGATCACAATTTGATAAATCCACCATTTTGCTTTTATCATACTAGAATTTCTCCTTTACTCGTTTTCCAAATAACCCCTGAGGAAGGACTGCTAAAATGACAAGAATTAAGAAGAACGCAGCTGCTTCTTTCATGGATGTACTAAATAAAGTAAAGAGGTTTTCTAATACACCTAGTAAAAGTCCTCCGATAAAAATGCCTCTTGGATTCTCGATACCACCAATAATTGCAACTGCAAATGCTTTTAATCCCAGGAAAAGACCAATAAATGCACCTGGATGTACCATAGGCCCGACTAAAACTCCACCTACTCCAGCTAGAATCCCTGCAATGATAAAAGCAATGGAAGCCATTAATCGTGGATTAATTCCCATTAATGAAGCAGCGTCTCTATTAAAGGCAACCGCTTCAAGCGCCTTTCCAAATAATGATTTCTTTAAGAAGACGTATAATAGAAACATAATAACTGCAGCACTAACGAGTACAAATATGTCATGATAGCGGATTTTCAATATACCTAAATCTAAAATAGCGCGTCCAAATGGAGATGGGGCCATTAGAACATCCCTTCCCCAGATAAGCATAGCTATGTTTCTCACAATCATAGCAACGGCCACAGTACTTAAAATCCAACCAATGGAATGCCAACTTTTTAACGGACGGATAGCGACTTGTTGCAATGCCCAACCCGATATACCCAGTATGACGATAACCAATAGTAATGATGCTATAAAGGCAATCCAAACACCCCCACCCGAAGCAGTTATTGTCATAAAGGTAGATAATCCTATAAGTGAACCAAGCATGACGAAGTCACCTTGACCAAAGTTCATAGTATTAGTCGTAATAAAGGTAATATAGTAGCCTTGGGCAATTATCGCATAAACACTTCCATACACTAACCCATTAATAATGGCTTTTAATATATCTGTTAATTCCAAAGCAAACGCCCCCTTGTGATACTACGAATAACAAGCAATGGTGAAAAGGGAAATCTACATATGGACTTACCCTTTACACCAGTTAAAAGATTTATATGATGGCTCTATTAATCTGCTGCGACAATTTGTAAATCGTCGTTATATGTGGCAATGAATACTTCGTCAATACCAAATGCTTCATGGTTATCCTTAGTGAAAGGTGCTGATTTAATTGCTGTTACACCTTCAAAGTCCGTGAAGGATTCAATTTGATCACGAATTTTTTCACTATCTAAACCAACCTTTTTTATAGCATCTAAGATAAGTTTTGCACTGTCATATCCTTGTGCCGTAGCAATAGGGAATACGTCTTCACCATACGTATCCATTACTCTTGCATGGAATTTTTTTGCTGCTTCATTTTGATCAATCGTATATGACTGTACAAAGAATAGATCACCCTTCACAAGATCTCCAACTAGATTTAAAACAGTTGGGTCACCTGTAGCCCAAGTCGCGTAAATAGGGGCATTCAACCCTTCATTGAAACGAGCTTCAAGCAACTTTGCTGACTGTGGTGCAAGCCCGTAGAAGATAACTGCTTCCACCCCTGCATTATTCATTTCACGAATAGAAGGCTCTAGATTTAATTCCTTTGGATCAAAGGCTGAAATAACAGTTGGTTCCAAATTGTAGGTTTCCTTCATTTGCTTAACAATATCTTCTCTTCCACCTTGCCCGTACCCTTCCGTATCATGGATGACACCAAGTTTCGTAAGGCCTTGTTTATCGATAAGCTCTTTTAAAATAGCGGACACTTGAACCCCATCAAGAGGAGACACGCGGAAAATATAGTTTTTATCAGCATCTTTATACTCTTGTGTGATTTTTGTCCCTGTAGCTACTGGTACAACTTCAGGAATTTTTGCCTCTTGAGTAAATTGAATGTGAGCCATGGCATTCCCAGAGTTAGCAGGTCCAACTAAGGCTACAATTTTATCTTGGCTAATTAATTTTTGAACAATCTCGACAGACTTTTCTGGTTTAGCTTCATCATCATATAGGACTACATTTGCTTTTTTTCCTTCAAAGCCGCCAGCATCGTTAAAATCTTTAACAGCTAGGTCCACACCCCTTTTTACTCCTTCACCAAATAAAGCTGTTCCACCCGACATAGAAATAGCTAAACCTATGTTAAAGGTTTCCTCACCTGAAGAAGAAGCACCAGAATCACTACTAGCTGCGGAATTTGTTTTTGTTTCTTCTACCTTTGGACTACATCCTGTCAAAACTGTAAATAATACCATAAAAGCCACTAGAAAGATTGCACTTGATTTTTTCAAAATAATTCCCTCCCCTTTTAATAAACCTAAAGTTAACTCATTTATAAAACCGGCGTAATGAAAGAATAATAGCGTTTACTAATATTTTTTCTTATTGGACTGTGTAGCCACCATCAATAACAATCGCCTGTCCTGTAATACCTTTGGCTTTTTCACTTGCTAAGAAAACGACGTAATCAGAGATTTCTTTGACATGTAATAAGCGCTTCTGTGGTACAAGCGGATAAATTACTTCTTCAAGTACATTTTCTAACTCTACATTTCTTGTCTTTGCTAAGTCAGTTAATTGATTTCGCACAAGCGGAGTGTCTACATAACCAGGACAAATGGCGTTAACGGTGATTCCGTATTCTGCCCCTTCTAATGCTGCAACCTTCGTCAAACCGTTCACTCCATGCTTCGCACTATTGTAAGCAGCCTTCCCTGCAAAACCAACTAAACCATTAATAGAGGACATATTTATCACTCGACCAAATCCTTGTTTTTTCATGACAGGAAAAACATGCTTTGTAGCAATAAATGGACCTGTTAGCATCACCTTAAGAAGTAATTCAAAGCGATCAGCAGGAAAATCCTCAATGGTAGATATGTGCTGTAACCCTGCATTGTTTATTAGAATATCAATACCTCCATATGTATTAATGGTATGATTTAATGCAGATATGATTTCTTGCTCTTTGGTTACATCACATCCAATCCCCATGACTTCTAATCCATCATTCTTCATGGACCCGGCAGTTTCTTTTACTGCTTCTTCATTCAGATCACTGATCACTACTCTTGCACCTTCTTCAGCAAATGCTTGGGCTAAATCTAGACCTATTCCACTAGCCGCACCCGTTATGAAAACAACTTTATTTTCAAGTGATTTTTCCTTATTTTGATTCAAAACAACAATCCCCCCATTGGAATGCTAAACAATAAATTTAATTGTGCTGGAATGATTAATTCCAGTCTTGTACATGCTTGAATATCTGCAACTGTGTAACCTTCAACTATCTCAATAAATGTTAATCCTTCAGGGGTTCAGCTAAGCTACCTTGAGGTGCAAGTTCTACTTCTAGCCCACAAGACATTAAGTGACGTTCAACCTTCTAATTCTTGCCGACATAGGAGGAAATCATTTGTTGATTTGTCTATTTTTCAATAGATTTATTAATCCCCAATCGTCAACCTCACAATTATTAGAAATAATCGTAAGACCTTTAACCCCCTTTCGATATAACCCTAAGATTCAGTTTTCAGGTATACCTACTAGTCCAGATCCCCCAACGAGTAATGTATCACCGTCATTAATCAATGGAAGAATAACCTTCATATCACTTTTCTCCTTCCTTTTATTACTTTTTCAACCTATTTATTTTTAAAGCAAAATTCGTGCCAACTTTTCTGGAGGATCTCTGAACACCTTGAAATGTCCCATTTCTTTATTTTTTATTATCATTTTGTTCTATAATTTTAATTAAATTCGGTGTTTAATTCAGAAAATATAGAATA
>NZ_JBALOZ010000334.1:0-1979 GCF_036965125.1 Bacillus sp. JJ1503 | reverse complement strand
TATCAATTGTTTTTTGATCTAACATTCTGAAAAACCCCTTTACTCTATTATCATCGTCATTATAGTGGAATAAAGAATTCGAAAGTGTGATTTGAATCACACTTTTTTAGACCAAAAGTGTCTAGTTTGTGAAAAGCTAAATATTGACAAAATTCGAAAGGAATAGTGGAAATTTCTATCTTTTTGATTACAGAAAGTGACACACTTTATCTTATAGGGTACGTTATACTTTTTTTAAAAGATTACTAGGTGTCATATATTTGTTCCTACCAATCTATAAGGAGGAAGAAGATTGGAGGTTTATTTAGATATTATTTGGGCTTTAAATCTTTTATTTGATAGCCTGTTGCTTTACTTAACTGCTGTTATCTTAAAAAGGGATATAAGGCTTTGGAGGCTTTTTACAGGGGGATTAATTGGGTCTGCCATAATTTTGTTATCCCTTACTCCATTGAACACGTTCTCATCACATCCATTTGCTAAATTGTTATTCTCTATTTTCATGATTTTAACAGTGTTTGGTTATAAAAGGCTTCGCTACTTTATTAACGGTTTGATGACTTTTTATTTAATAACGTTTTTAATTGGCGGAACACTGATCGGTGTGCATTATTTTATCAAATTTGACTTTCAGCTTTCTTCCTCGGTTATGCTTGCAAGTGTTAAAGGGTTTGGGGATCCAATCAGCTGGGTATTTGTATTAATTGGTTTTCCATTAGCCTGGCATTTTTCTAAACGTAATATGGATCAAATTGACATGACAAAAATCCAATATGATACTTTAATTAAGGTCATTGTTTCAATAAATGGTGAAATATTCAGGTTTAAAGGTCTAATTGATAGCGGAAACCAGCTTTATGATCCAATTACTAAAATGCCCGTCATGTTTATTTCATTAAAAAACAGGGTTGAGGAATTTCCAGAGGATATAGTAAAAATGGCCCGAAATCCAGAAAATATCATTCTAGGTGAGGAAATGATATCTTCAGATTGGGAGTACAGAATGAGAATTGTTCCATACAAAGTAGTTGGACAAGAACACCAGTTAATTATTGCAATTAAGCCTGATTACATTGAATTAGAAAAAGAAAATGAATTAATGAAGGTAGAAAAAGGTCTTATTTCTTTTTCAATGCAGCAGCTGTCCGCAGATGATGCATTTCAATGCATTGTACATCCTAAGATGCTTACGACTACAAAAAAGGTTAATACAGAGGCATATGTAAAGCATGCATAGTAACACATTTCTATTTAGGAGGAGGATATTTCATGAAACGGTTAAAACTTCGCTTATCATACTATTGGTATAAATTATTAATGAAGCTTGGACTTAAAACGGATGAAGTATATTATATTGGCGGAAGCGAAGCATTGCCCCCTCCTCTTAGCAAAGAAGAAGAGGAACTGTTATTAGAAAAACTTCCGAATGGTGATAAAGCAGCAAGATCCATTTTAATTGAAAGAAATTTAAGGCTAGTTGTTTATATAGCTAGGAAATTTGAAAATACAGGAATCAATATTGAGGATTTAATTAGTATTGGCACCATTGGCCTTATTAAGGCTGTTAACACCTTTAATCCCGAAAAGAAAATAAAGCTTGCTACATATGCGTCACGGTGTATAGAAAATGAGATATTAATGTATTTAAGAAGAAATAATAAAATTCGTTCAGAGGTTTCCTTTGATGAGCCATTAAATATTGATTGGGATGGAAATGAATTGCTTTTATCAGATGTATTAGGTACGGAGGAAGATATTATTACTAAGGACCTCGAAGCAAATGTAGATAAGAAACTCTTATCAAAAGCATTGCATCAGTTATCTGATAGAGAAAAGCAAATTATGGAACTGCGGTTTGGACTAGGAACTGGGGAAGAGAAGACCCAAAAGGATGTAGCTGATATTCTGGGCATTTCACAATCGTATATTTCAAGATTAGAAAAGCGAATAATAAAGCGGCTTAAAAAAGAAATTAATAA
>NZ_JBALOZ010000333.1:458-4822 GCF_036965125.1 Bacillus sp. JJ1503 | reverse complement strand
GTGTAATGATGGCAGATAGCAAAAAGGATAAAAACGAAAAAAAAGATGTAAACATTGGCTCGAAAGTATCCCTCAACGGTCTTGTTACTGCTGTTTTTGACAACATGGTACATGTTCAAATCGGTGCTAAAATTGTTACTGTCCATATGAAAGACTTGTACTCAGGTCTTAATCAAACTTTGCTGAAAAATTAACATTGTGTTTTTCAATAAACAGGAGGAGCAGCAAATTTATGCTGCTCCTCCGTTTATTTTGAAAAATTACTGATTAGAGAGTGCTTTTGTTTTCTCTGTGCATTTCTCCATTGCCGACAGGACAGCAGTACGCAATCCCTTTCTCTCAAGCTCAGCTACCGCCTCGATCGTTGCTCCTCCAGGAGTACAAACCTCATCTTTAAGCTCACCCGGATGTTTTCCCGTTTCGAGAACCATTTTCGCAGCCCCTAAAACTGCTTGGGCTGCTAATTTATAGGACTGCTCTCTAGTTAATCCGTTTTTGACTCCCCCATCTGCTAATGCCTCGATAAACATATACACATAGGCAGGTGATGAGGCACTAATAGCTGGAATTGAATCCATTAAGCTCTCATGAACGACTTCAGCCTTTCCAAAGCATGAAAAAATACTAAGAACTTCATCCAGTTCCTCTTTTGTCACAAATTGGTTTGCACAAAGTACGCTCATCCCCTCTCCAATTAATGAAGGTGTATTGGGCATAGACCGAATCGCTTTTACCTTCCGTGGAAATGATTCCTCAAGGAATTGCAGGCTAATTCCTGCAGCAATTGTGATAATGAGCGAATGAGGCTTAATGATATCTTTAATTTCCTCAATAATAGATTGGTGGAGATTTGGCTTTATCGCAAGGAAGAGTATATCAGCATGCTCCGCAACTGCTTTATTATCCGTTGTTACCCGGATAGAGAACCTTTCCATCACGTTCCTAACTGTCTCCTTTGAAGCCGCACTTGCCATTATATTCGCAGCTGGAACTTTATCCGCTTGGAGGATTCCCCCTATAATCGCCTGCGCCATTTTTCCCGAACCTATGAAACCAATCTTTCTATTCAAATTAACACATCCTGACTTTTTACATGATTATAGTGACGACCCTTGATCATTAAGGCCTAGCCCATCTGAGTTAAGGATTTCAATAAAATGCTTAAGAATTCTAGCTGTTAAACCCCATATCACCTTATCTTCATAATAATAAAAACACTCTTCCATTTTTCTAATTTGCCAATCATAATTTTCTCCACCGATAATTTGGTTAAATGGAAAGTCTTTTTCAGGCTCAACGCGAAAGCGGATTTGAAAGGTCTCGGGCTCAGTTTTTTTTAAGTATGATAGCGGCACAGTGAAAGTCTTCTCCACTTCACTTCGGTTAACATTGATCATTTCCGGATTTCTTATGTGGCCAACGTAAGGATAGATAATAGTTCCAAACGGAGAAATCATATAGTCTAACGGAAAAACATGATGAATATGATCCTCTTTTATCCCTAACTCTTCTGAAGTCTCCCTTATTGCCGTATACTTTTCATCACGATCCGTCCTATCGACCCTTCCTCCTGGAAAGCAGACTTCACCTGGCTGTCTTCTTAATTGTAGAGAACGAACCTCAAATAAAAGGTGAATATCATCTTCCATTTGGATAAGGGGAATGAGGATGGCATATTTAGAGAATTTCTCACTTCCTAGAATGGAAGGTGTACGGCTTTTAAGCTTTTTTATTATTTTCTGTAGATCCATTTCCTACACCTCCATACTTTGTTTAACACCTTATTTTTCTCGTTTTGCTAAATAATCTATAATTCCCATTGATCCGACAGTCAAATCAAGCTGAATAATTTCCGATAAATCTTCTTCTAATACTATTTGATTTTCGGATAAAAATTGATTGACCTCATTCAATAGCAGATGGAAAAGGGCTTTCTGCTTCGTATCAAATGAAGCAGTTTGGTTTTCTGCCCATACCTTTTCCCCAGCAGCCATAAATAGGGGAAGCCAATACTCAATTTGCTTAAAAACCTGATCAGGATTAGCTGTCATTCCATAATGGCCAAAGTAAATCCTCTCGACACGAAGGGATGAAATTCTTTTCATTGATTGAAGCATCGTCTCAGGATCAAATTGATTTGGTGAGGTAGATGGGAGAAATAGCTCAACCCCCTGATCGAAAACTTGAGGATAATAAACCCCGATCGTATCGCCAGTAAAAATCCCATTACTTAATGAATCATGTATAGAAAAATGATGGTTGGCATGACCTGGTGTATCCATAAATTTCAGAATACGTTCTTTTCCAATTTTTATCGTTTCCCCGTCCTCTTTGATTACCAAACGATCCTCTGGCACTGGCAAAATGGGATCAAAGAGCTCATTAAATTTATCTCCATAAACGGCCTTTGCCCCTTGAATCAGTCTAGAGGGATCAGCAAGATGACGTTTGCCCCGAGGATGAACAATTACTTTAGCATTCGGGCAATGATTAAGCAATAAACCAACACCGCCAGCATGATCAAGATGTATATGTGTGACAATTATATTTTTTACTTCTGTTAACTTTATGCCTAATTCCTCTAACCCTTTCAGCACAAACGGAATAGAGGGACTCGCGCTCGTTTCAATAAGCGTTACTTCCTCGGCTTGAAGAATATAGGACCCTGTCCTTCTTTCTTTTCCTAAATCGAATGTATCGATAAGAGATACATTATACCCTAAATCTGTTGCACTCATTCGCCAAACCCCTTTCGAAAGTATATTTACTATTTTATAACGAATTCTTCGATACGAGGCAAAATTCCTCTTTCCGCTGATTTTCCCCCCTAAAAAAAGCCCTCTCAAAGAGAAGGGCTTTCGAAGCATTGTTTAATAGTTTGCTTTTAATGCAGAGAAATCGACAGAACCTTCCTCTGCTAAATGGCAGGCCACTTGATGATTCTCACCAGGAATGGCATGCAGGGATGGTTCCACTGTTGCACATCGATCAAACGCATATGGGCAGCGTGTGTGAAAACGGCATCCGGCTGGTGGATCTATCGGTGATGGCACATCCCCTTTGAGTATGATCCGTTCTTTCTTCTCTAATACATTCGTACTTGGAATTGCAGATAATAATGCCTTTGTATAAGGATGCTGCGGATTATTAAATAAGGATTTTTTATCAGCGATTTCCACAATCTTGCCTAAGTACATGACAATGATTCGATCAGAAATATGGCGTACTACACCAAGATCATGGGAAATAAAAAGATAGGTTAATTTGAACTCTCTTTGCAATTCCTTTAGCAGGTTTAACACTTGTGCTTGAATAGACACGTCAAGTGCTGAAACAGCCTCATCACAAATAATCAGCTTTGGATTAACTGAAAGAGCACGGGCTATGCCAATTCGCTGACGCTGTCCGCCACTGAATTCATGTGGATAGCGGTCAACCTGGTGTGCTCCAATTCCTACTGTTTCAAGTAACTCAGTAATTTTTTGTCTTCTTTCTCTTGGAGGCACAACATTTTGGATCTCCAGTGCTTCTTCTAAAATCTGACTTACTGTTTGACGTGGATTTAATGAAGCATAAGGATCCTGGAATATGATTTGCAAATCTTTTCGCTTTTTTCTCATTTGTGATTTGCTTAATGCAAGCAAATTCTCGCCTTGGAAATACACTTCACCAGAATAAGGATTATCCAATCTAAGGATCGCTCTGCCAGTTGTCGATTTGCCGCAGCCCGACTCTCCTACAATACTGACAGTTTCCCCTTCATATATATTAAAGCTAATGTCATCGACTGCTTTAACGTGATTGATCGTACGGCCCAGAATACCGCCTTTTATCGGGAAATACTGCTTAAGCTGTTTCACTTCTAATAATGCTTGCTCACTCATGACTAGCTGCAACCCCCTCTTGTTTTTCCCATTTATCTGTATACATCCAGCAGCGAACCTTATCGCCATCAGGAGCATCCTTTAGCTCTGGCAGCTCGGAATGACAAATTTCTCTGGCAAGCGGACATCGAGGAGCAAATCGGCATCCAAGCGGCAAATTAAATGGACTTGGGACTTGACCATGAATGACAGAAAGATCTCCTTCAACATCTTCATCATGTTTAGGAACTGAGTTTAATAGACCGATTGTATATGGATGCTTAGGGTCAGTAAAGATGGTTTCTACATCTGCATATTCTACAACTTTCCCACAATACATAACCGCTACCTTATCACACATTTCAGCTACTACACCGAGATCATGAGTTATAATCATGAGTGAAGTTCCAAGTTCGTCCTGAAGCTTTTTTATCAATTCAAGAATTTGGGCCTGAATCGTAACATCCAGTGCAGTAGTCGGCTCATCAGCAATTAATAATT
>NZ_JBALOZ010000333.1:0-264 GCF_036965125.1 Bacillus sp. JJ1503 | reverse complement strand
TGGAAAATCATCGAGATATTATTTCCGCGAATATCCATCATCTGCTTTTTCGTTTTTTCTAATAGGTTTTCCCCTTTGAAATAAACTTCCCCACCGACAATTTTCCCAATTGGCTCTTGCAGAAGGCGAAGAATCGAAAGGGAAGTAATACTTTTACCTGAGCCAGATTCGCCAACTATTCCTAGCGTTTTGCCCTTTTCAATCGAGAAGTCAACACCATCAACCGCTTTTACTTCTCCTTCATCTGTAAAGAAAGAGGTACGG
>NZ_JBALOZ010000332.1:0-1321 GCF_036965125.1 Bacillus sp. JJ1503 | reverse complement strand
CATGAAAATAGCGTACTTATTTTTATGGGTGCTGGAGATATTCAAAAGTTTCAAGAAGCTTACGAAAATCAATTATAAATGTAAAAAGATGCGGCTTCTTAAACCGCATCTTTTTTTATACTCATTTTAAATTCTCAGGGTTCAGTGCTTCTAATTCAGGGATAACGAAGCGTCCATCTTTCCGAATTAAACGGTCATCGAAGTAGATGTCACCGCCGCCGTAATCAGGTCGCTGAATATTAACCATATCCCAATGGATATTGGACTGATTTCCATTGTATGCTTCGTCATAGCATTGGCCAGGGGTGAAATGGAAGCTTCCATCAATTTTTTCATCGAATAAAATATCCTGCATTGGGTGTAAAATAAACGGATTTACACCAATAGCAAATTCCCCAATGTAGCGGGCACCTTCATCCGTGTCAAAAATTTTATTAATTCTGTCTGTGTCGTTTGCCTCTGCTTCTACGATTTTTCCATCCTTGAATGTTAGTTTCACATTCTCAAAGGTAAATCCATTATACGGTGATGGAGTATTATATGTAATCACACCATTTACAGAATCACGGACAGGAGCTGTATAAACTTCTCCATCTGGAATGTTCATCTGACCGGAGCATTTGATGGCTGGGATATCTTTGATAGAGAAGGTCAGGTCTGTTCCAGGGCCAGTAATTTTAACTTTATCGGTTTTATTCATTAATTCAACAAGATTATCCATGGCTTTGTCCATTTTTCCATAATCGAGATTACAAACGTTAAAATAGAAATCCTCAAAGCCTTCTGTGCTCATTTTCGCTAATTGAGCCATAGAGGATGTCGGATATCTCAAGACAACCCATTTTGTTTTCGGTACGCGAATTTCACGATGCACCTTTTTCCCGACCGTTGCTCCATGGATTCTCATTTTATCATCAGGAACATCTGAATGTTCATTGATGTTATTTCCTGATCGGAGCCCGATGTATGCATCCATTTGGCTCATAACACTTGCTTCAAAATCAGCCATTAGATTAAAATGATCTTCCTGTGCTCCTAAAAGGAGAGAGCGATCAACCTGATGATCTTTCAATAGAACAAAAGGAAAACCCCCTGCAGCATAAGCTTCTTTAACAAGTGCGGTTACAAGCTCTCTTTGTAAACCAAAGTTTTCAATTAGGACTTTCTCTCCCTTTTGAAGACGAATAGAATAGTTAATTAAATTTTTTGCTAGTTTTTCAATACGAGGATCTTTCATCCTATTTCCCTCCGATATAAACAAATTCATATTAACAATACATATTGTATCCTAATTCGAATTTTTTGTTTAATAATATATTTT
>NZ_JBALOZ010000331.1:0-3546 GCF_036965125.1 Bacillus sp. JJ1503 | reverse complement strand
CCTTCGTAAATTTTTTTCGGAAGATCATAGGTGACATTATGGAATCTAGTAGTCTCGTTAAAGCCCTCTTTTGGATTATTCAACAGTGTATTTTCAACAAAAATATCGTACTCTGTTTCCCTTCTTTGCAAATCCTTCGCATAGGAAATGACCAGCGTAATATTTTCTAATTCGTTGACCTTTAAGTCAAAAGTGAACCATCCATCATAAGCGGTTCTTCCTTTTCGACTTTGTAATGATATAACGCGGGTATTTTCACCATCAAAATTGTGGTCACGCTCTGGTTGCATTTCACCTGGCTGTACATAATCAATCGTTGCTTTCTCGAGAATACTTAATTTATTTCTGGCTTCGAGATACTCCACATTTAATTTTTCCCATTCATCCTCTGTGAATAAATCCCAGTAAATAGAATACATCTTATCGTGTATACGATAAAATGGATACAAATTGACATCTCTTGGATAACCCGCATTGACTGTTACAAATGTATTTGCGTTTTCCTTCTACTGGCTGTAACCACTCCGTTAACGACTTATCCTTTGGTATCATGACAGGGGTATATAAGTTTTCGGCTGCTTTTGGATCATTGAGAGGTCCAAGTTCCCCTGCAAGAACGAGAGGTCCGTACATGATAGCAACCCTATTCGGATTATCGGGCATTTGTTCAAGTCGCAATGTCATTGGCATTTTCAGTTTTATTTCATCTCCATTTTGCCATAGACGATCAATTTTTATAAATGAACTTGGCTTCTGCTCAGCTTGTTGTGCCACACCATTAATTGCTAATTCTACCCCTTTCTCAGCCCAATACGGGTATCGAATATGAAGGGAGAAATTCACGTCTTCCGAACAAGAAATCTTCAGGATAACTGAATCATCTTCAGGAAATGCTGTATCTTGAACAATGGATATTCCTTTTTCCTTCCATTGCAGGGTTGATGGGATAAACTGATTGACAAACAATTTATCTTGATTATGAAAATAAATACTACTTCCGTAACTTGCATGGTTTTCCATTCCTGTACCGATACAACATGTGAAATGATCAAACTTTCTATTATAATCCTTGAAACCACCCATATCCAAGGATATACAGTATGTAACCCCGCCCTGTACCGGATGTTGAGAAGCTAAAATATGATTTAATAGAGCACGCTCATAATAGTCAGCAACTTGTGCAGAACTATTCCATTCAAACAAATAATTGGTTAGCTTTAACATATTGTACGTATTACATGTTTCCGTTGTATGTGGGCCAATCCTATTACTTAATTGATCTGGCTCACCAAAGTATTCTTCAAAACTATTTCCTCCGATTACATATGAATGATGTTTAACTACTTGCTCCCAAAAGAACTCGGTTGTTTCTTTTCGCTTCGTATCATTCGTTAACTCGTATTGACGAGCAAGTCCAATTATCTTTGGAATTTGTGTATTCGCATGCAAACCTGACAAGCTATCCTTCCGTTCAGCAAGTGGATCTAGGACAGATTTATGCCAAAAACGTTCGGCAAACTTCATATACTTCATATCACCTGTATCTGCATATAGATCAGCCAACACTTCATTGATACCCCCATACTCGCAGCCCATCAAATTCTCCATTTGATCATCATCGAGATGGTATAGACAATCATATAACCAGTCCGCTAATTTCACTGCAATTTCAATCCCCAATGGGTTTCCAACAAGGTGAGTGGCATCACGTAAACCGGCGAATAACTTATGAATCGTATATAACGGTGCCCATAAGCCATTAAGGTCGAAGCCTTTTGAACGAATATCTCCTTTAGCAACCTCGTCTTGAAACACCTCTTTTGCCCCTGGAATCCCTGAAACATATCCATTTCCATGAGCAGTTTGACATACCCGCAGCTCATCAACAATATAATCAACACGTTCTTTGAACCGCTGATCCTCTAATGAAACATACATCATGGAACAAGCAGACAAATAATGACCAAGTGAGTGACCTGATAGAGTCATAGATTCCCAGCCTTCATATTGAGGTGCTTTTACCTCTAATTCCGCATATTCTCTAAATCTAGCAAGCAAGCGATCAGGTTCAAGCTGTAATAAATATTCCTTATTCAATTCCATCGCATATTTGAAAGGTCCACCTGTCACGGATACATCCCTTAGTTCAAAGGCTTGAGCTCTTGTTTCTACTTGCGTTTTGATCAATTTATATTCCTCCTTTTTTACCAATTCTTATACTTTCTTAATCTTTTTTTGTACTCAGATAATAATCAATTCTCTCGGTGATTTTGTTATAATCTCATTTTGTTGATCACCAATAACGATATCATCTTCAATACGAACGCCACCAAGGTCAGGTATATAAATACCAGGTTCAACAGTGACTACCATGCCCGCTTTAACAATTTGATCTGATGATTTAGAGAAGAATGGATCTTCATGTATGTTCAACCCAATTCCATGTCCTGCCCCATGCCCGAAATATTCACCATATCCCTGTTTAGTAATATAATCCCGAACAATAGCATCAACCTCTTTAGCTGGCATGTCTTGTTTGATTGCACTAGTACAACGTAATAAAGCAGCTAGGACAATCTGATAGATTTCTTTTAATTTCGTATCTGGTTCACCGACAGCTACTGTTCTTGTCATATCTGACCGATATCCTTGGTATAATGCACCATAATCAAGTGTCACCATATCCCCTTTTTCGATGATCTTTTCACTGGCAACCCCATGTGGTAAAGCAGAGCGATAGCCCGAAGCCACAATAATTGTTGAAGAGTTTGATGACGCACCTTTTAATCGCATATAGTGTTCTAGTTCATTTGAGACCTCAACTTCTGTAACACCCGGTCTAATAAAATTGAGTATATGCAGGAAGGCTGAATCCGCAATGGAAGCAGCTGTTCTAATTTTATCTATTTCGTCTTTTGATTTTATTGTACGCAGTGTTTCTACAACTTTTTTTACAGCAACTAATTCAACATCAATTTCTTCCTTAAGTAGTGAATATTCCGCATGTGTAATATGATTTGTCTCAAATCCTAATCTAGAAATTCTAAGCCTTTTGATCTGATTAAAAACAGTCTGCATTAATGTATTCGACTGCCCACATACCTCAATCTCATACCCAATAATTTGTTCACGTGCTTGTTTTGAATATCGAAAGTCAGTTAAGAAGATAGCATTTGATTTCGTAATCAATACAACCCCAGCAGAACCCGTGNNTTAAATAACGGATATTCTCTCTATTTGTTACAAACAATCCATCAATATTTAAAAATTCCATTTGGTTTCTAATCTTAGTTAATTTCACAACTTATACCTCCAGAATTTTTTCATCATCCAATAGATAATGTTTACTACACAACATATGGCCTAAATCAATTTGCATGTCAACAACTTGCTCGTACAACAGATTATACATTACCTATCTTGTACGTACATTGATTATAATATAAAATCCTAATTCGTACAATTAATTTTTTGAATGTTTTAATTATTCAGTCAAGGTGGTGCGCTTCTTTTAATTACTAGGATGAAAACTATACTTTTGCTACC
>NZ_JBALOZ010000330.1:0-3533 GCF_036965125.1 Bacillus sp. JJ1503 | reverse complement strand
TTTTATTATTCTCGTTGTAATCAATTTCATATTCTTTAGGAAAACTGTCAGGATATACAGAATTAGTAAGCACCATATCACAATATTCGACTACAGCTAATGGCGTTCCTTTTAAATAACTTTCTTTTAATTCAGCAACAGCTTTATTATTTTCTGATTGATTAGTTAAAAATTTTTCCTTCTCTTCATTCCATTCTTTAAGTTCTTTATCAAATTTCTCATTATTATCCTGATTAACTTTCAATATTTTTTCTTTTTCCTTTCCCCATTCCTCATGATGCTGTTTAAAGAGTTGATCTAGTTTTTCAATTTTCTTTTGTTTTTTTGAAGAAAATAAATTATCTAAGAACCCAAATTTCGGTTGATAAAAGTCGTCTGATTTTAAAGGCTCCCTTGGGACATCTAACTTTTTAACTTTTTTTGGTTTTGGAACACTAAACTTAGTTTTATCTTTAAGATCGTTCCAATTAATTTTATCATCAATATCTAAAGTATAAATAAGGGTGTTTTGAATAATATCAATTTGTTCAATAGCTTCTTTAGTTAACTTTTCTGCAAGTTCTTTCTTCTCCTGCTTCTCTTTTGCGGCTAGTTGTTTGTCTTGTCTTTGCTTAAGTTGTTGCTCTTGCTTCAACCACATTTCATCCCAAGCTCTTTTTTGCATTTCGGCCTTTTGTTGAACAACGTATAAACTATTTCCTTTTATAACCCTATACTTATTTAAGCCTTCATGCCAAACTTCAATTTGGTACATGCTTATCTAATCCTTTCCATTTTTGGTAATTTAGTTATATTTATCATATCAATTATTTGGTTGATTTTGTCGAAAAATTTAAATAAAATATCGAAAAATGGTTGCAATTTATACGGGGGTCAAGACAAATTTTGTTGGTAATAAATTTTAAATAAAACTCTGGTTTTTATGTTCGTGTCTTTTTGCCGTTAACCTAGTCACTCATAACTAAACAAGGAGATTCTTTATTAACAAATCTAATATTTCCCCTTTATTTCAAGAACCTAATATACTTTCTCGCGTAGCTGTCATCTAATATCATACCCTTGATAACAACAATACTATCCTTCTTTTTTTAGGCTTGTTTAGTGAATAGTTTGATATATTACTATCGTCCTATGTGTTGTATAATTATGGTACTATTTACTAATTTAGGAGGTTTATGTGATGATAGAGGTCGTTTATATTTTTAAAACGAACTAGATTCAAATTGTCCCATTGATGAAAAGTACGTGGTAGAGATTAATGGTGAGCGTAAATCTTTTATTAAGGAAGAAGATGCGTTTATTTATATGTTTGATCAAGGGGTTAAAACGTATCAGTCTCTGACAAAAAAGACTTCTGAATATAAAAGTTTAAAACAAGTGCCAATTTACGAATTTTGGCATATCGAAAATAGAGTTGGTCATGTTCTTTATGATTATGAATACTTTGTAGATGAAAATGGGGAGACACAAAAGAGAAAAGCTTATATTCGGCGTTTTGTAGGGTTTGGACGCAGCTGCTTTGCTTCTACAAAAGAGGAATTAATGGAAAAGGTTCGAGCTGAAATTCTTATATATAAGGATCCAGGAGAGCGTGGATTTAACACGTATCCTTATTACACTCGCTATTATCGGGAGTAGGTAAAAAGTAATGAAGGATTTTATTGCGTTTGATTTTGAAACAGCAAATCGTTTCAGGCATAGTATTTGTTCTGTGGGAATGATTTTTGTAGAGGATGGGAGAATAGTAGATTCCATTTATGAATTAATTAATCCGGAAGTGGGGTTTGATGAGTTTAATATACGTATTCATGGAATTACGGATATGGATGTAAAAAAGGCTCTTACGTTTGATCATTTTTACCAAAAGATTTAGGGCAAAAAATTGGTGGTGGCTCACAATTTATCATTTGATGGTTATGCATTACGTGATAATTTGTCACGATATGAAGTAAAACCCAGTTATTATCAGTTACTTTGTACATATCAATTATCGAGAAAAATCGTCCCAGGTTTATCAACGTATCAATTAAAGGCATTATGTCAATATTTTGGGATTCATTTAGCGAATCATCACAATGCTTTAGATGATGCCGAAGTGTGTACTGGTTTAATGTTAAAACTAATTGATGACCATGAAATAACAGATTTTGATGTTCTTTATTCCAAAACACGTATTAAGCCAGGGGAAATTTCAGAAGGACATAAGTCAAGAGCTTAATAAAAGGATTATTCCATAAAAGATAGGAATTCAGAAACCGTAAAGTATCCTATTAGCTTTATTAAGGGGGCAATAAAATGGTTGAGATTCAAGTTAAAAGTAAGGTAATCATTTCAAATACAGATATTGTAGAAAAAAGTACTGAAGATGGCCAATGTGTATATTACTTTAATAATAAAAAATTGGAGAAAAAGATTCCTGACGGTAAAACAGAGATAGAAATTGCAGAAGGGAAAATAGTAGAAATAATAAATAAATTTTTAAATAGGCAGTACGATAATACAATTGTTTTAACAGGAGCGGGAAGTTCCATATTACGTGAAGACGACATTGAAGAGGAAATAGAGGAAGGATTTGATATCCTAAGTCATTCTGGAAAAACAGTGTATGGGCTTAAAGAAGCTATTGAAGAACATTTAAATCAGTTTCATGTTTGGTATAGTTTGGATGAATTAGCAGAGAAGGTTAAATATGTTGAAGATGATAACGGATTTAATATTGAGGATTTATTATCAAAAGTTCAAACAGCTAGAGATTATATTTCAGAAAATGAACGAGAAAAGTTTGATCTTACAGTAAACGAGATAGAAAAGAAAATACGAAGTCTTTGTGAAATCACAATGTGTCAATATCATAAACATCGTGAGTTTATTAATAAGCTAGTTACAAAAAGAAAGGCTCAGAGTAGAGTAAAAATATTTACAACTAACTACGATACGTTATTTGAGCAAGCTTTACAACGTGAAGAATATATCTTGGTTGATGGATTCTCATATGAGTTTCCGAGAAAATTCAATGCTAGATATTTTGATTATGACTTTATTATTCGGGGAGAAAATAAAATAATTGATGAGCCAGAATATGTTGATAAAGTAGTTCATTTACTTAAAATTCATGGATCTATTGATTGGAAGAAGAGTCCTCAAGGTGACGTAATTAAAAGTATTGAAAAAGATGAGCAGGATCAATCACTAATGATTTATCCACGAAGGGCTAAGTTTGAACAATCCTACGAAAATCCTTACTTTGACCTTTTTTCTAGGTTTCAGAATGAACTTAGAAAAAAGAATACACTTTTAATTGTTATTGGTTTTAGTTTTGCTGATAAACATATTAAATCAATAGTAAAAAATGCAATACTTAATAATGTTAGTTTAAATATATTGATCGTCTCTCCAGATATTGAAAAAGATGAATATAAAGACTTTATTGAAAGAGCAAAGAAATATCAAAATGTAATGCTTTTCGGGGCAACATTTAATAAATTTGTAAGTAATTATCGGAAACAAAATGCATATAGTGATGACTTATTTAT
>NZ_JBALOZ010000329.1:0-7422 GCF_036965125.1 Bacillus sp. JJ1503 | reverse complement strand
ATTGGAAACCCAATAAGCAATTTGTTTAGTAAAATTTTTTCGAAATATGTAAATAAAAGAGTGAACTACAATCTAATTCACTCTTGAAATTTAATAATTATTGGTCAGTCGTATCAGACATATTTTTAGCAGTGGGGTACGTTTCACCGTATCCTTCAACATTGCCCAGCATGCTCTCTATGAAATTCTGACCCTGAGTCTTGACTATTATTAAGTGATATATTTTTTTGCTTCTTATTATCATTAGCTGGATTTGGCAATTCACTTCACCTCCTAAACACATATATAGGATGCTGAGTATTTGCAGAATTATTCAAGGAGTAAAAAGCAATTTACTAATAAATAGTACGCTTATTTAAAGAAACAAACTAACAGGACCACATATAGACGAGTAAGAAGTGCAATTACAAGGAATTAATAAAATTGTTGCAGGAATTTGCTTGAATCTCCCGAATTATGTATGAAAAAAGGAGATGAGGCAATGGAGCAAGTAATTGAAAAATGGATTTGCTCGAATTGCAACTTGGAGATAACAGATGAACGTGAGTATCTAGATAATAATGGGGTGTGTGATGACTGCTACAGTATCCCGTTAAAGAAGAAATTAGGATTAAAATTATGAAGGGAAATATCTCCTTTTATCGAAATGAAGTTAAGAATATTATTAAACATA
This sequence comes from Bacillus sp. JJ1503, assembly GCF_036965125.1. Taxonomy (NCBI): domain Bacteria; kingdom Bacillati; phylum Bacillota; class Bacilli; order Caryophanales; family Bacillaceae; genus Bacillus; species Bacillus sp. JJ1503. The sequence goes on along the minus strand of NZ_JBALOZ010000329.1, from coordinate 6,749 downwards.
TTAATTTTACCGAATGATGGTAGATATTATAAAAGAGTTATGTGACACCAACTAGATAATCAATAAGATGTCGATAATTTTATTATGTAAACTAAAATCAATTAAGGGAGCATTATCCGTATGAATAATCCTCCCTTAATCTTTACATTTACTTAATTGCAGTTTGCAATTTTCCGATATATTTCAAAGCCATGCCTGTCCCAATTGCAACTGATTCAAGCGGACTTGGAGCGAGGTGAACAGGAACAGAAATTTCAGTGGAAAGCCATTCCTGCATTCCGTTTATGAGGGCGCCACCACCCGATAGGATAACACCTCTATCCACAATATCTCCGGATAATTCAGCAGGGCTCTCTTCCAAAGTGGCGCGAATGGCTTCAAGTATATGAAGCAACGATTCCTTAATAGCTTCTCGAATGGTATAGGACGATAATGTAATGGTTTTTGGAAGGCCTGTAACAAGATCACGTCCGCGAATCTCCATTTTTAACTCATCATGATCTATGAGTGCGTAACCAATTTCCATTTTAACTTTCTCGGCCGTTCGTTCTCCAATTAAAACGTTAAAATCCTTACGAACATATTGAATAATATCCTCATCCAATCTATCGCCGCCAACACGGATAGAATGACAGGCAACAACACCACCATAGGAAATGATAGCTACTTCTGTCGATCCGCCTCCAATGTCCACTACTACGTTAGCGATAGGTTCGTCTACCGGCAAGCCAGCTCCAATTGCCGCAGCTACAGGCTCTTCTATTAAATGAACATGTTTTGCGCCTGCATGACGAACAGCATCAAGAATAGCTCTTCTTTCAACACTTGTTGAGCCTGATGGAGTACAAATCACTACATTCGGCTTTCTAATGGCAAAGCCAGCCTTTTTTGTTGCTTTCGCCATTACATACCGTAGCATTTCGGTTGTCGTATCATAGTCTGCTATTACACCATCCTTTAATGGACGAATAGCAATAATTCTGCCGGGTGTTTTCCCGATCATTTCTTTTGCTTCTTTTCCTACAGCCAACACCTTTTTTGTATTCGTATCAAGCGCTACAACAGAAGGCTCATTAAATGTGATTCCTTTATTTTTACAATATACTAAGATATTAGCTGTTCCTAAATCAATGCCTAATTCAGAAGTTGTAATCATTATTTACTCCCACCTAATCTATTACTGAATATCAAATTACTCTTGATATTCTTCTACTAAACTATCATGATTAGGGGGGTATCTAATTAATTGTTATGAAATCGTTAATAAATTGTAATGAAACATGAAAATAAAACCATAAAACGCGAGTAGAATAATGAATAAATCAATGGAATCAAGTCAATAATGTTTAAATGTGAAAAACGAATCCATTATTTACATTCATAACCACTGAAAGTAGTTCATGTTTATGATACTATAGGGGGGATAGCGCCTTTTCGTCAAAACGTAATGAGGTGCTTTTAACTTAGGTAGTTCAATAAAGGCAGTGTGAACAGATTAATGGAAAAAGAAAAGCTTGTTGTGCTTATTGGTCCAACTGCGGTTGGGAAAACGAAGCTAAGTATTGAATTGGCTAAAAGGTTCAATGGAGAAATTATTAGCGGTGATTCAATGCAGATCTATAAAGGAATGGATATTGGCACAGCAAAAATTAAAAAGGATGAAATGGAAGGAATTCCTCATCATTTAATTGATATTAAAGATCCAAAGGAGCCTTTTTCTGTTGCAGAATTTCAAGAGCTTGTCAGAGAAAAAATCTCTGAGATTTCATTAAGAGGGAAACTGCCGATGATTGTTGGTGGAACTGGCTTGTATATCCAATCCGTTATTTATGATTATCACTTCTCAGATGCCCCTTCTGATGATGATTTTCGACAAATGCTTGAAAAAAAGGCAGAGGCCGAAGGAAATGAAAGTGTGCATCTAGAATTGAGCAAGGTTGATCCCGAAAGCGCAGAAAGAATTCATCCTAATAATGTCCGCCGAGTCATTAGAGCGTTGGAAGTTTATCATTGTACTGGTAAAACGATAAACGAATTACAGGAAAACCAGAAGCCTGAGCTTATGTATAATACAGCTATAATTGGGCTAACAATGGATAGGGAGATATTATATCAGCGAATCAATACTAGAGTGGATTTAATGATTAAGGAAGGACTCCTTGAAGAGGTTGAAAGGTTATTTAATCAGGATATAAAGGATTGCCAATCGATTCAGGCAATTGGCTATAAGGAACTCTATGAATATTTTAGTCATAGCATTTCATTAGAGGAAGCGATCTCTCAGTTAAAGCAGAATTCCCGCCGTTATGCAAAAAGGCAGCTGACATGGTTTCGAAATAAAATGAATGTTGATTGGTTTGATTTGTCGGATGTTGTCAACACCGGCATAATTGAAAAAAAACTTGCGGAAATTTCAACGCATATTGAAGGAAAGCTGCAAATAAAATCGAATACATAGAGTAGAGATAAAAGAGGAGGATATAAGATGAAAACATCTATTAATATTCAAGACCAATTTTTAAACCAGCTTCGGAAGGAAAATACAAATGTAACCGTGTTTTTATTAAACGGGTTCCAAATTAGAGGCCAAATAAAGGGCTTTGATAATTTCACGGTTCTTTTTGAATCTGAAGGAAAGCAACAGCTTGTATATAAACATGCAATTTCTACATTCGCGCCTCAGCGCAATGTTCAAATCGATATGGAAAACCAATAATTCTTATCCGCATTGAATAAGGGTTCTGCTTCTTTGAAAGCGGAACCCTTATTATTTTTAGCGGTATTCAATCAGGACAGGGTGTAAATTAGGCTTTTACAAAAATCTTTAATGAAGTAAGAAACAAATGAATACATATAGATAAGGAATTTTTTAAATAAGAGTAAGAGGGCATTTTATGATTCTATGAAAGAAAATAGGCTTTTGTCACAATCTAAACTTCTAAGCGTATACTGTTTTTGAGAACGTGAGGTGAAAGCTTTTGGACCAGCCAATTCGAATGAAGAATAATGGACAGATTAGCATCGTCCTTAATTCACAAAATCGTAAAACATTGACGAAAGAACTGCCTGAAACTCAACCCTTACCTAAGGTAATTCCACCGGAGCATACAGCACTTAAAGATATAGAAGAAGAATTAGGTGCTCTTGTAGGAATGGAAGAAATGAAAAGAATGATTAAGGAAATTTATGCATGGATATATGTGAATAAAAAACGTGAGGATGCAGGCCTAAAGGCAGGAAAACAGGCGCTTCATATGATGTTTAAAGGAAATCCTGGCACTGGTAAGACAACGGTTGCCAGATTAATCGGAAAACTTTTTCAAAAAATGAATGTTTTATCAAAAGGGCATTTAATTGAAGCTGAACGTGCGGATCTCGTTGGTGAATATATTGGCCATACGGCACAGAAGACGAGGGATTTGATAAAAAAGGCTATAGGCGGGATCTTGTTTATTGATGAAGCTTATTCACTTGGAAGAGGCGGAGAGAAGGATTTTGGAAAGGAAGCCATCGATACTCTTGTTAAGCATATGGAGGATAAGCAGCATGAATTTATTCTAATCCTTGCAGGCTATTCAAGGGAAATGGATTACTTTCTCACCTTAAATCCTGGATTGCATTCTCGCTTTCCATTAGTGATTGACTTTCCGGATTACTCCGTTACACAGCTCATGGAAATTGGAGACAGAATGTTAAGGGATCGAGAATATACGTTAAGCCATGAAGCGGAAAAAAAGCTGCATGACCATTTACTATGGATTAAAACTCATTTAAATCCAGTAAGCTTCTCCAATGGCAGGTATATTCGAAACGTCATTGAAAAGTCGATAAGGGCTCAGGCAATGAGGCTGTTAATGCAGAATAGCTATGATAGGCATGAATTGGTGACAATCCGAAGCAATGACTTAGTATTTGATGAGGGTTAATATTAGAAGGATTCCACTTAACAGGAATCCTTTTCAATTTGCAAAGAGAGATTCTTTAAAATGTAGTCAGCTATCTTTCGAAAATATAACGTTAAACGAACAGAAATTAGAGTTAAATTATTGATTTTGTTATGATAGTATTAAGTGATTTTTGTAAAAGAGTATACCAGGGAAAGAAGGATGCTGATTGGAGCAAAAGCATAACTTTGAAAAAGTAATTCTTGTAGGATGTCAGACAAAAGAAGAAGATCAGCAATATGCCTATTCGATAGAAGAATTAGGCTCTTTAACTGAGACAGCAAAAGGAAAAGTCGTTGCAACCTTAACGCAAAAACGTGATCGCATTCACTCGGCTACATATATTGGAAAGGGCAAGGTTGAGGAATTAACGGCCCTTCAAGAAGAAATAGATGCAGATATAATTATCTTTAATGATGAATTATCACCAAGTCAAGTTCGAAATCTTGCAGCAGCTGTAGATGCGAAAATAATTGATCGGACTCAATTAATCTTAGATATATTTGCACAGAGGGCACGTTCTAAAGAAGGGAAGCTGCAAGTCGAATTAGCCCAGCTGCAATACTTGCTGCCAAGATTGACAGGCCAGGGAACCCAGCTTTCAAGACTTGGAGGTGGAATTGGAACTAGAGGACCAGGTGAAACGAAATTAGAATCGGACAGACGACATATTCGCAATCGCATCAATGAAATTAGGAACCAGCTATCTGTTATTGTTCAGCATCGTGACAGGTATAGAGAAAGAAGAAAAAAGAACAAAGCATTTCAAATCGCGATAGTAGGCTATACGAATGCTGGGAAATCGACATTGTTTAACAGACTAACTGAGGCAGATTCCTTAGAAGAAAACCAGTTATTTGCAACCCTTGATCCGATGACTAGAAAGTTAATTATGCCAAGTGGCTTTATGACTCTCCTAACGGATACAGTAGGTTTTATTCAAGATTTGCCAACCACCCTAATAGCTGCTTTTCGATCGACCCTTGAAGAGGTTAAGGAGGCAGATTTAATCCTGCATGTTGTTGATAGTGGAAGCCCAGATTATTATCAGCATGAAGAAACGGTTAATGAGTTATTAAAGGAACTTGAAAACGAAAAAATTCCACAATTGACTGTATATAATAAGCGGGATATTAAACACTCGGATTTTGTTCCAATTGCAAACACAAAGTCGATTCTAATCAGTGCATTTGAAGAGCAAGACCGCAATCAGTTAAAAAGCACAATAGAAGAAATAGTTCTGGAAATGATGAGTTTTTATCATGTAGAGGTTTCTTCCTCAGAAGGAAAGCTTCTGTCCCAGCTCAAAAATGAAACGATATTACGGGAATTATTTTTCGATGAAGAAAAGCAAATTTATGTTTGTAAGGGCTATTATTTAGAAAACCACCATATTGCTGGGCAGTTACATAAATATAAAGTGTAGATAGGAGAACATCATGTTTCAACAGTTATCAAATGGGGAAAAGCTGCAGCCGATTGTTACTGAAATTGAGCAGCAAATTGCTAAAGTATTAAAAGGTATTGATAATAGGATTGATGAAAATCAATTTCGTGTGCTTAACAGCTTTCAAAACAATCGGGTGAGTGATTCTCATTTTATTCCAACGACTGGATATGGCTATGATGATATAGGAAGGGATACTTTAGAAAGGATCTATGCTGAAGTATTTGGAGGAGAATCTGCAGTCGTCCGTCCACAAATTATTTCTGGAACACATGCCATCTCCATTGTCTTATTCGGGGTACTTCGTCCTGGAGATGAACTGCTATATATTACGGGGAAACCATATGACACATTAGAAGAAATAGTGGGTCTAAGGGGCAATGGCGTTGGTTCTTTGAAGGAATTCGGAATTACATATAATGCTGTTAATTTACTGGCAGATGGATCAGTTGATTATGAAGCTGTAGCAAAGGCAATTAAACCTCACACAAAAATGATCGGTATTCAACGATCAAAAGGGTACGCCACTAGACCTTCCTTTACTATTGCTCAGATTGAAGAAATGATCAAATTCGTGAAGGAAATTAAATCAGATGTTGTTGTTTTTGTCGATAATTGCTATGGAGAATTTGTTGAGACAAAAGAACCATGCCACGTTGGAGCTGATTTAATGGCTGGTTCATTGATTAAAAACCCTGGTGGAGGACTTGCTAAAACAGGGGGCTATATTGTTGGGAAAGAGAAGTGGGTAGAGGCCTGCTCCTATCGCATGACTTCCCCAGGAATCGGTGCGGAAGCCGGTGCCTCTTTATACAGTCTCCAAGAAATGTATCAGGGCTTTTTCCTAGCCCCTCACATTGTCGGCCAAGCACTAAAGGGAGCGGTTTTTACTTCTGCATTTTTAGAAAGGCTTGGAATGAATTCTTCACCAAAATGGGATGCAAAAAGAACGGACTTAATTCAGTCAGTCCAATTTGATGACCGTGATAAAATGATTGCTTTTTGTCAGGCTATTCAATATGCTGCTCCAATTAATTCCCATGTTACTCCATATCCAAGTGCGATGCCTGGATATGAGGATGAGGTGATTATGGCAGCTGGAGCTTTTGTACAAGGAGCAAGTATTGAGCTGTCAGCAGATGGCCCGATTAGACCGCCTTATGTGGCGTATGTTCAAGGCGGACTCACTTATTCCCATGTAAAAATTGCCGTTTGTACTGCCATAAATGGGTTGATCGAAAAGGGTTTCATTCAAATTTAATTAGTGGACAAACTAAGGACAGTGACTATATGAGCTGTTCTTTTCTTTTTTAAAAATTTTCATGTTAGAAAACCTAACATCTAATTGACAAGAGACC
>NZ_JBALOZ010000328.1:0-4076 GCF_036965125.1 Bacillus sp. JJ1503 | reverse complement strand
GTCCACTATTTCCTGAATCTGTTTCGCTCTAGGACCCCAAACAGCCTGCTCTTCTCCATCCTTATCGATAAAAACAAAAATTGGAATGGCTCTTGATGTCCCATTTGTTAAATATTGATCCATTAATTCAAGGTTTTGATCCCTTAAGACGAATCGGACTTCCATATCAATCTCTGCAGCAATTTTTAATAAAACTGGGTTATTTAAGAGTGCATCTCCACACCAGTCCTCGGTTAAGACAATTGCTTTTAAACCTTTTTCTTTAAAAGGAGCCAGTCTTTCTTTTTCCGTATCTGATAGTGAAAATTTCTCAAGGATAAGGGTCATTTCTTCCTGGTTAACCGTCATTCCTGTTATGTACTGATCCGCTGTTAAACCTTTTTCAAACCATTGATTTAAGCTCATTATAGCCCTCCTATTGTTTCGAAGTCATTCTTACTTATTATTACATATCCCTTTCGTGAAAGTGAAATGGATAGACTTGCTTTCATTTTTTGTCGCTATATGAAAATTAACAAGTCTTTTCCTGGGAAATACACTTGAAATATGTCGACACTTTAGGATAAAAAGTCGAAAAGCTGATGGAAATAATCCACCAGCTTTTTTCATCTTATCTTTTCTTTAATTCCTCTAACAATAACTTATTGACTAATGGAGGATTTGCTTGTCCTTTTGTTGCCTTCATAATTTGTCCAACAAAGAAACCAAGCGCTTTTTCTTTTCCATTTTTATAATCATCAATGATTTTCGGATTATTATCCAATACCTCAGAGATGATTTTTAGGAGTGCTCCTTCGTCAGAGATTTGAACTAATCCTTTCGCTTTCACGATTTGTTCAGCATCTCCGCCGTTTTCAATTAATTCCTTGAAAACAGTCTTCGCAATTTTTGAAGAGATTGTGCCGTTTTCAATCAGCTTGATCATGCCGGCCAGCCCTTCTGGAGTTAAAGCTGTATCTGCAAGCTCTTTTTGCTCTGCCTTTAAATAAGCTGAGACATCACCCATGATCCAGTTGGATGCTTGCTTTGGATCTGCACCAGCATTTACTGTTGCCTCGAAGAAGTCAGCTGATTCCTTGACGACAGTTAATACAGCTGCATCATAGACAGGTAATCCAAGCTCTTCGATATAACGTTTTTGTCGCTGATCTGGAAGCTCAGGAATTTCAGCGCGGATCCGCTCTTTCCATTCATCATTAATATGAACATCGATTAAATCCGGATCAGGGAAATAACGATAATCGTCTGCTCCCTCTTTCACACGCATAAGGATTGTCGTATTTGTCGCTTCATCATACCTGCGCGTTTCTTGATTAATCACTCCGCCTGAACGTACTACTTCCTCTTGGCGGCTTACTTCATATTCAATCCCTTTACGAATGAAGTTAAAGGAGTTCAAGTTCTTTAGCTCTGTTTTCGTTCCGAATTCTTCCTGTCCAACTGGTCGGATCGAAATATTTGCGTCACAACGAAGAGAACCTTCCTCCATTTTACAATCAGAAACACCTGTGTATTGAATAATGGACTTTAATTTTTCAAGATAGGCGTAAGCTTCGTTTGCTGTACGAATATCTGGCTCGGAAACGATCTCGATGAGCGGAGTGCCCGCACGGTTGAAATCACATAATGAATATCCATTTCCATGAGTTAGTTTTCCGGCATCCTCTTCTAAATGAATACGAGTAATCCCGATTCTTTTCTTATAGCCATCTACTTCAATATCAATCCAGCCATGCTCTCCAATTGGCTTATCCAGTTGAGAGATTTGGTAGGCTTTCGGGTTATCCGGATAAAAATAGTTCTTCCGGTCAAATGTCGTAACTGGAGCAATTTCGCAGTTAAGAGCTAACGCCGCCTTCATCCCAAATTCAACTACTTTCTTATTTAGGACAGGCAGAACCCCTGGATACCCAAGGTCAATGACCGTTGTATTCGTATTCGGTTCAGCTCCGAAGTGATTCGGGCTAGCCGAGAAGATTTTTGAATCTGTTTTTAATTCAACGTGTACTTCAAGTCCTATAACCGTTCCAAATTCCATTACTTTCCCCCCTTACAGTGTTGGTTTTTGTTTATGATAATCTGTTGCCTGTTCGAAGGCATGTGCCACACGATAAACAGTGCTCTCATCAAAATGCTTGCCAATGATTTGTAGCCCTAGTGGTAGACCTTGGTCAAATCCACACGGAATTGAAATTCCAGGCACACCTGCAAGGTTAACTGGAATAGTTAAAATATCATTAGCATACATAGTCAAAGGATCTTCGATTGACTCACCGATTTTGAATGCTGGTTTTGGTGATGTTGGTCCAACAATAACATCAAACTTGCTCAGCACATCATCGAAATCCTTCTTGATTAATGTACGTACTTTTTGTGCCTTCTTATAGTAAGCATCATAATAGCCAGAACTTAATGCAAACGTTCCTAGCATGATGCGAAGTTTAACTTCGTCGCCAAATCCTTCTGCACGTGTCTTTTTATAAAGATCAAGCAAGTTTTCAGGATTCTCCGTTCTATATCCATATCGAACTCCATCAAAACGAGCAAGATTCGCTGAAGCCTCAGAAGAAGATAATAGATAATAAGATGCCAATGCATATTTGGAATGTGGAAGGGAAACTTCTTCCCATGTAGCGCCAAGCTTTTCTAGTACTTTTAAAGAATCTAATACAGATTGGCGTGCTGTTTCTCCTACACCTTCACCTAAATATTCCTTCGGTACGGCAATTTTTAACCCTTTAATGTCTCCAGTTAATGACTCTACAAAATTAGGAACTTCGATGTTCGCAGAAGTCGAATCCATCGGATCTAGACCAGAAATCGCCTGCATTAAATAGGCATTGTCTTCAACCGTTCTTGTAATTGGACCAACTTGGTCAAACGATGAAGCAAAGGCGACTATGCCGAAGCGGGACACACGGCCATATGTCGGCTTCATCCCAACAACCCCACAAAAAGCAGCAGGCTGTCTAATAGAGCCGCCTGTATCTGTTCCTAAAGAAAACAACACTTCCCCAGAGGCAACAGCCGCAGCTGAACCACCTGAAGATCCGCCTGGTACCACGTCTAGATTCCATGGATTTCTAGTCTTCTTGAAAGCAGAATGCTCAGTAGTGGATCCCATCGCAAATTCATCCATATTTAATTTCCCAATGGTAATCGTTTCTGCATGATGTAATTTATTCACAACTGTTGCATCATAGATTGGATCAAAGTTTTCTAACATTTTACTTGCACATGTTGTACGCAAGCCTTTTGTAACGATATTATCCTTCAAGCCAATCGGCATTCCAAATAGGAGCCCCTTTGATTCATCCGTTCCTAATTTTTCATCTAGTTTACTCGCTTTTTCACGAGCATTTTCTTCATCTAATGTGATAAAGGCCTGGACCTTATCTTCGACTGCGCTAATACGCTTATATGATTCATCAACAAGATCAGTGACCGAAACTTCTTTTTTATGTAAAAGCTCGTGTAACTCTGATACTTTATGATCAAATAAACTCATCGTATTTCCCCCCTTACTCGATAATGGACGGCACTTTCACTTGCCCGTCCTGATGATCTGGTGCGTTTTTTAGAACCTCTGATTGCGGTAAGCCTTCTTGAGGGATATCCTCTCTCATCACATTTTTCATATCTAAAACATGAGAGGTCGGTTCCACATTGTCTGTATCCAATTCATTTAGCTGTTCGGCAAAGTTAATCATCGAACCCAGCTGTTTTGAGAACATCTCAGCTTCTTCTTCTGTTATGGCCAACCTTGCTAAGGTTGCCACATGTTTTACTTGTTCAGTTGAAATTTTAGACATTTATCGACACCTCCAAAAGTGTAATTCCATAGACACAATAATATAGATAATATCAAACTTTCACACGTTAAAGCAATTTTTTTATTGCGTATATTTGACTTGTACCTATGCCATTTTATCATGAGTTCTGACAATTCGCATTGGTCAAAATAAAGAAATGCCCGTCATGGGGGGTGACGGACTTTTTGGGCTGGAACCTGCTTGGATATGTCCGACTAAGGGCGTGGATGGACTTTTTGAGCGGGATGCGAACGTGAAATGTCC
>NZ_JBALOZ010000327.1:0-6045 GCF_036965125.1 Bacillus sp. JJ1503 | reverse complement strand
GTAATATCTGGAGACTTCCCGTTATCTGTTAGTCTCTTAAGATCCTGTATTGATACATTATCCCATGGGGTTATAATAGGCTGCATATCACTTGTTAAAAAATTTATAATAAATTGTGATCCGAAATCGCTATCAATAATATATCCTTCTTTATCCTTTACTTCAATGCTAGTGTGCATGAGGACTTTTTCAATATCTAATGTTCCAATATTAATAATTTTAAAATCGCGTAGCATATGGTCACCAGGTTTTAAGTTTGAAACATTAAATATCACAGATGGATCTACTTTAAGATCTAGGACACCTGCTTTTAAGGTATTGTTCATCGACTCAACATCATTAAATGCCGCAAAAGTTCCTCCACCTACCAGGGAAAGTCCAAGTGCAGCACTTGCTATACCTAATGTTAATTTCTTTTTAATACTCATTTTGCCCTCCTCAACTATTTAATATATTTTAGAAAGGGATATTCAATATATAGAAAGGTGGGTTAATTAACCCACCTTTCATTCTTTTATTAGTTATTTGCTCTTTCAGAACCAGCTGATTGAGTAGCTTCAAAGACAAATGTAAATTCAGCAACCTTGCCTTGGTATTGATTTTGTACGTATTTACCAGTAGCCGCGTCCTTAGCTTTTTTGTCAACAAATTCAACTTTAATGTCGATAATGTCTTCATCTCTGCCAGGAATAGTAGGATTCTTATACAAATTGACACTTGAAATGTCGAATCCTCCTCCATTGGCGTGATCAATTAAATCTTGAACTGAAACATAATTTTCTCCATTATCACGTACTCCAGTTTTAGCAATTCCAGACAATAAATTAATGCCATCAGTATTTAACATTGTTACAGCAAATTCACCTGCGAATCCTGGCGCTGTTTCTCCAAAAGGTTTAACAGTTAAAAGCACATCTTCAATATCTAGGCTGCCCCAGTTTTGAAGTTTGAATTGGCGAGTCATTGTATCCCCTGGCTTTAGATTAGATACTTTCATTACACCTTCTGCTTGATTGCCAATTCGCAGATCCAATGTTCCCGCAGCTAAACGGTTATCCATTTTTTCAACATCGTTGAATGCTGCCCAAGTTCCTCCACCGATTAATGATAAACCTAGTGCTGCTGAAGCTACCCCTAAACCTAATTTCTTTTTGATTGACATTTTACCTTCCTCCTTGGTTTCTCCCCCGTTTTTTACGAGGTATGTAGTTTTTTTATTGAATCCTTATGTTTCCATAAGGAATACAACCATAATTAAGCGGTTTTTTCAGGTCCTTGGTTCTCATCTCTTCTCTTTGTTGCATGCTCTATTTCTTTCAGAGCTTTAAATATTGATATTGCAGAATATAGGAGTAATATAACTCCTGGCCCAATTAGTAGAGTTGCTGTTCCAGCTTTTGATTTTGCAAAATCTATAAAATATCCAATGTATGGAATTGAAAATCCTGTGTATTCACCCACTACATTATCTGAAAGAACAAGATTGGAATCAGGATGCTCATTATTATCACCTTTTGTTTGATACATAACATGGTCACCACTTTTTACAACATCAATGACTCTATGAGTAACGATTTTTTGTTCATCTTCCATGTATGTAATGACATCATCCTTTTTGAATCTAGTTGTATCTCCCCCAGGTTTAACAGCGATGATTGAACCAGTTTTAAAGGTTGGCTCCATTGATCCGGATAATACGTTTTTCAGTTGGTATCCCAATATTTGTGGCTCCCCTCCTGAAGCTTTAGAGGAAATTACTAACATGGCCATCAATATAAGTAGTAAAAACAGAAGTATCGTTACTGCATTACTTAAACCTTTCATCACTTTCTTCATTTCTTTCACCTCTTGAAATTTTCATTGAAATTAACTACTTTCAAAAACTTCGATCTGCCTATGTCTTGTTGTTCCTAAAAAGGAACAATACATAACCCAGTCAGGCTTTTTGTTCTTTATAAAGAACCTGTTGATTTGAGTATATGTCATAAGGATCGATTTGAAAAACCTCAAAAACGTCCGTTTTTTCGATATAAAGAACGTTTCGTGCTTGTTTCCTTGTTATTTCTCTTGTTTTCTAACTATTTTGTAATTTATTTAGAACGTTTTCGTTCTTTCTATAGAACTCATTGATTCACAACGCAACAAAAAAAGAGTATTTCTTAAAAGGAAAAAATCCTTGTAAGAAATACTCGAGTTTATACTATTATTCTATCTTGTGTTAGCATATCGGCTTATTAGTTAAAGCATCGTTTAAAATATATTGTTGAAGGAAATCGCGAACTTCTTCTTTTTTAACTCCTAATTTTTTTGCCTCTAGTATAAGCTGGATCCATTCCATATCTAACTTTTCATTGAGTGCCTTTGTCTCCATTAGACTGCTCCTCCCAAAAATTAGTTCTTATTAAATTAAATGATTACCTTAATTGTTTAAAATCATATTTCTCTATTTTCTTTTGATACGGTACTGCCTTTATATGAATTCTTTCCATGGTCAAAGCATCAAAAAATGGGTACGTCGTTAAATCTTTTCCGCAAACGGGGCACAGCCAACTTCCTATTTCACTGCTGCTATAAGATGGCCGATGGCATTGATCACAGTTTTTTTGATACATTCATGACACCACCTTAATGATTTTTCGTTCTCTTTACAGAATCTTATCATTGAGTATAGTCTAATATTCCTATTTCATAAAAAATCAAATTCGCCCGTTTTTTCGTTTTAAAGAACGTTATTCGTTTGTTTCCTATGTTATCCTTTAGTTTTCTCAATATTTCGAATTTTTTATTGAACACTTTGTTCGTTATAATGAAAATTACGATATACTAAATAAAAGGGGATAAAATATATGGTTGGTATGCGTATTAAGAGGTTAAGAATAGAAAAGGGTTTATCCATTAATGAACTCTCCGAAAAAGCGGGTGTTTCTAAATCTTATTTAAGCTACATAGAAAGAGGCATTCAACAAAATCCATCTTTACAAGTGTTATCAAGACTAGCAAAAACTCTTGATACGGATGTAGAGGATTTGTTGGATCAGAAGAAAAAGGCGGAGCCAAACGAGATGAATCAAGTAGATCGCGAATGGATTGAATTGGTCCATGATGCGATTGATATTGGTGTGACGAAAGAGGAATTTGCTTATTATTTGGATTTTATTAAATTTAAGAATATGAACGGAGGCAAAGAATAGGTGATTGCTAGGAACCAATTCATTCTAATTTCCGCTTCCATCATTTTTTTTACGGGGATTGGACTTGTCCTGTTCTCTTTAAAAGATATTTATATTCTTGAAAAAAACAAAGAAATTTCCTTAAAAGAAGCTAGAGAGAAAGTCCAAATGGTTGTTCAAAAAGAGGATCATCATTTTGTTCATCAAAACGAACAAAAAGAAATACCTAAGCCTTTCAAAAAGGGAGAGGTAATCGGAATTTTAGAAATCCCTAAGCTTCAAGCCGAGCTTCCTATTGTTGAGGGGACGAGCGAATATGAATTAGAAAAAGGAGTTGGCCATTACTCCAGTACGGCGCTGCCAGGACAACCTGATCAAATTCTGCTTTCCGGTCACCGGGAAACTGTTTTTCGCCGCCTCGGAGGTTTAAGAAATGGGGATGTATTTCACGTCATCATGCCATATGGCTCCTATAGCTACGAAATTACCGGCTCACAAATTGTCGAGGCAAATGATACAACGGTTATTAAATCTACTGCACCTACGGAAACACTAACAGTCTCCACCTGCTATCCCTTTTCCTATATTGGCGATGCTCCTTATCGCTATGTGTTGACCGCACATCGAACAGAAAATCCCGTAACAAATTAAAAAGGCCAGTCCCAGCAGTTTGAACCGCAGGACCTGGCCTTTATTATGAACACTTATTATTTTTGTAAGCTTACTGCAATTCTTGAACCAACTTCCGCATTGTGCTTCACAAGCGCAATATTAGCCGTTAAGCTTGTACCTTCTGTTAGCTCTTTTACTTTTCCTAAAAGGAATGGAGTTACTTCTTTACCAGCGATATTATTTTCTTTTGCTTCTTTTAACGCTGATTCGATCACATTTGTAATGAATGCTTCTTCTAATGCATCCGCTTCTGGGATCGGGTTAGCAATAACAACACCGCCGTTTAGGCCAAGCTCCCATTTTGTGCGGATAATAGCTGCTGCATCTTCAGGAGTGTCAACACGTTGGTGCAAGCCAAATGGACTTGTACGCGTATAGAATGCAGGAAGGACATCTGTTTCATATCCGACAACAGGAACTCCATGTGTTTCTAAGTACTCTAATGTTAGGCCGATATCAAGAATGGATTTAGCTCCTGCGCATACTACTGCCACATTCGTTTGTGCTAATTCTTGAAGGTCAGCAGAAATATCCATTGTTGTTTCTGCTTCACGGTGAACCCCACCGATTCCGCCTGTAACGAATAATTCAATGCCTGCAAGCTCTGCGCAAATCATTGTCGTAGCAACTGTTGTAGCACCATCTTTCTTTTGCGCTACTAGGTATGCCAGGTCACGGCGGCTAGCTTTTGCGACATCTTTGGCTTGTCCTAGGTATTCTAACTCTTCATCTGAAAGACCGATTTTAATTTTTCCATTTAAAATCGCAATTGTTGCGGGAACTGCACCGTTTTTACGGACAATCTCTTCTACTTCTCTAGCTGTTTGCACGTTTTGCGGATATGGCATTCCGTGAGAGATGATCGTTGATTCTAAAGCAACAATCGGTTTATTAGCTTTTTTTGCTTCTTGAACTTCCGCTGAATATTCTAACCAGTTTTCTAACATGTGACAAAACCCCTTATTTAAAGTATTGGTTGAACGTTTCTTGCAAGTGAACTTGATTTAAATTCGGATTCACAGTTTCGTGAGATTGCAGTGTAATAGCGGAACAGGATATCCCTATTTTACAAGCGTTCTCAATATCTAATCCTTGTAAATGTGCATACATCATTCCTGAGACAAGCGAATCTCCGGCACCTGTCACATCTTCCACTTGAATTTTTGGCGGAAGGACTGTCCCAGACTCTCCTTTTTGTGTAGAGTAAATGAGACCTTTATCTCCTCTAGTGATAACGACCTTTTCTACACCCTTTTCCAGCATTTTTTCTGCTGCCTTGAAAAAATCGCTATCATTCTTAATTTCCATTTCAGATAAGGCTTCTGCCTCGTCCTTATTGGCAATTAACCACGTGACTCCAGCCAAGCTTTTTGGCAGCTTCTTTACTTTTGGCGCAGAGACAGGTGTAATGCAAACCGGAATTTTTGCTTCATGACAACGACCGATTAGCTGCTTAATGACTTCTGCTGGAAAGTTCGTATCAATAACAACTAAATCTGATGAAGCAATATGTCCCCATTTTCTCTCGACAAAATCGATGTCAACCAAATCATAGATTGACATGTCTGCTAGAGCAATCGCCATTTCACCCTCATGATCTAACACGGCGGTATATGTTCCTGTAGCTGCATTCGAGAAAGCTTGGGATGGGCTGATGTCTGCATACGATTTTGTATGCTCCAGCAGCCAATCGCCTTCTCCGTCCTCACCGACTGCAGTCATAAGAGCGACATCACATCCTAATCTTCCAAGGTTCTCTGCAATATTTCTTGCCACCCCGCCAAATGATTGCGAGCTTTCAGCAGGATTGGATGTGCCAAGCTGGAGCGTTTGAAGTGTCTGTATTTTTCTATCCACATTGGATCCGCCAATACAGACGATATGTTTCCTTTTTGGAAGCACATAAGCTCTGCCGAGAAGCTTTCCCTCTTTCGTTAAAGATGAAATATAGCCGGCGACCGCTGATCGTGACAACCCCGTCTTATCAGAAATCTCATTTTGTGAGATAAAAGGGTTTTCCTCAATAAGCTGTAATATTAACGACTCTTTTTGATTCATAATGATTCAGCCCTTATTAAATAAACTTTTGTCCTAATTATAAACACTTGTCTTTAATTATGCAATATCTTTTTTATAGTCCTTTTTAATAGGATTACTGATTATTCCCTCCTACCTTTCCCTATTTTTTAATATTCAATTATTG
>NZ_JBALOZ010000326.1:0-1796 GCF_036965125.1 Bacillus sp. JJ1503 | reverse complement strand
ATATGTTTTCTTATTTTCTCTAATTTAGGGAATAATAATCGGATTTTAGCGAAATAGTTAATTTTTCCTAAATAATGAATAGTCACACACGCAGCAAATGGTGTAGATCATTTCACGTATATAGAAAAAGATGATAGAACATGCTCTATCATCTTGAAATGGTTATCTATTTAAGATTTTTAGAAAGGCCTTTTCCCAAAATGTCCATTTGAGCATATTTTTCAAAAATAAGCTCCTTTTTACCCCTTTGCCAATTGGGTACCTTAACTGAGGATCAAGTTCCTCGGCTATATTAGTAATCTTCCTAGCTACCTCTCTTGGATCCCCGAATGATTCTGACCCATTGTCAATATATTGTTGAATCTGTTTCATATAATAATAATAAGGAGATTGTACATGCAATGATCTTTCCGTAACATGCTTCCCGCTTGACCAAATATTTGTCTTATATGATCCTGCTTCGATCAAAACAACCTTGACGCCAAAAGGCTTCATTTCAAGTCTGAGGCATTCGCTCCATCCTTCTAGAGCATGTTTAGAAGCGACATAGGGAGACATGCCGGGGAATCCCATTCTCCCACTGATGCTGCTCATATTAATGATGATCCCTTTTCCTTGGCTGCGCATTAGTGGTAAAAAGCTTTGAGTTACAGCAATCGCTCCGAAAAAATTTGTCTCAAATTGCTTTCTGAATTCCTCAATAGGAATTTCTTCTACAAAGCCTGCACTTGCATACCCGGCATTATTGAATAGCAAATCAATACGGCCGATTTTTTCAATAAATTGCTTCAATTTTTCAATGGATTGTTGAGAAGCAACATCGAGCTCAGCAACGGTAATATTTCCTTCAACTCCATTTAATCTTGCCTCGGATAAAAGCGTTTCGCTTTTATTCGTATCTCTCATGGTCGCTATGACATCGAAATTATTTCTAGCGAGCTCGATAGCTGTAAGAAGCCCAAAGCCGCTTGATGCTCCTGTAATAACGGCAATTTTTCTATTCAAATGTTATCTCCTTTCAAGAAGATATGGTTGATTTATATTTAGCTCATATTCCATTTATTTGTCAATTCGGTAAATACCCTTCTTTAACCCTGCAACCATGAAGGAGATCGATTGAGCAAAAAAGAATAATCCCCATAATTGAGCAGGAATAAACATAGTTGTTTTTGCTAAACCTGTAGCGTCCCCCGCTGCATGTGGCTGAATAAAGCTAAGCATGAGGATGGTAAAGGAAGATGTTAGTGATTCTACTAAAAGAATACTAGCTATAATCAATAAACAATTTTGTACAAATGATACAGAACCTTTATATAATAACAGAATAAATAATGCGCCAAAGGAAATAAGCCAAAATATACCATAAAAATTTCTAACCCAAAGCAGCAGGTTTAAGCCAACAAATAGAAGCAAAATAATAATAAGGGGTTTATATTGTTTCTTGCTAATGAACCAAAAGGATAAAAAGGCGATAAATGATGAAAAAAAATATCCTGCTATTCCGGTAAAAAAGCTGCCAAACCAGTTCGTATGACTTGTATAGGTTACCCCTTCTGTGTTCATAAATAAAGATATAGTATGAACCTTTCCTCCAAATAGGGCAATCAAAGCGTGTCCCGATTCATGGATTAAAGTATTAATCATGCGTATATAGCTGCCTAGGAACGGAATATTTGTTAGAATAATAGCAATGACGATAAATAAACAGAATTTCCAAGTAATTTTTTGCTTTAGTGCTCTCAAAATGGATTCTCCTCATTTTAGACATAAGGTCCCAACGTATTATTTTATTATAC
>NZ_JBALOZ010000325.1:0-11229 GCF_036965125.1 Bacillus sp. JJ1503 | reverse complement strand
TTTTATGTCACATTTTTTGTCAAATGAACATAATGCTTAAACCATTTAATGAACAAGTACATTTTTAAAGAAACACGGACAAGTTTTTTAAATTTGAATAATATATAATACCCAAGAGACACCTCCTAATATAATGCAGGTACTATTACTAGTGCCTGCATTTCCTTTGATTACATTTTACTTAATGAATTAATTTCCTAAATTCAGGGAAAATTTTTTTTATGGGATAAGGCAAACATCTTGTTGAAGCTTCCACACTCGCCTTATCCTAATCAATTCCCATATTGTTGCATAAAATAGCTATGAACATATCCCTTTTGCATATCAGTTTGCTTTAGAGCCTTACAAGGCTCTTTTTTTGTGTAGTAACTTCCATGCTTAAAATGTTACATTCAATGCTTTTAATGAAGCCATGCAAATTCTTAAAGGCATATCTTTCATTTCAATAGATTCACATTGTTCACTGGAAAGCTCCTGTCTATAGTTGTAAGGTAGTGTCTGATCTTCTTTCATCACATACGAAGCCACTCGACAAGAACTTGAACTGATTTCAAAGTATATTCCTTTAAATCTCATTTCTTTAATGACCTTCCACGCATCTGCTATGTCTTCTGTTGGACAGAAGTCATCTGGAATAGAAAATTCCTCCCCATCATCCGCGTACACAGAAATAATGTCTATATTTTGAAAGTGATTTGTTTTCCATCCAAATACATTTTCAGCAATCAATTGATCTATTTTTCTTGTGTTCAAACAGATCCACTCCTTTTAGGAAATTCCTTTACTCTTGTGATTAATAAAAATCTGACCAACTCATACCAACCATGTACAAATAACAAGTTGAATTACATGTACCGTATGTCCGGTGATACCAATCTCTATAATCCAGTTTCCTCCCGCATTCTTCACAACACTCACGCCATTTAGTAAATCTCCATCTTTGTCTGTTTTTAGCTGCCACGATTATTCCCCCTCAACATCATCGAATTTCATTTTGAAGGCACCCACTTGACGAACAGTGCCGTCTTCTAATTCGATAGTTGCATATGTGCCAATACCTTCCTCAAGGCTGCCCTCTTGACTAAAACAGTGGAAATATCCCTTTAATTCCTGTTGGTATGAAATTGCTGTTACTGGCCTTAATCCGTTCCTAGCTTTTCTCATTCATAACCCTCCAATTTTAAAGAAACATAATACAAAGTCAGTTACTTAAACTCGTATTCACCTGCTGTTTTTTTATAGAGCACCGTATGCTTTTTAGTAAGCCCGCAAAAACGGATAAAAACTGCACTGAGTTAAATAAGGATTATAAAGGTGGAGTCGCTGAGTCTTCTTCTTCGAAAAACAAAGGCGGAAAAACAAAATATAAACCACATGTTTCAAAAGAACTTTATGATGCAAACAAGAGCAAAGATCGCGATAAAGATGGCATTGCGTGTGAACGATAACTTATAAGCCCAACTCAGGGCTTTTCATTTAATCACAAAACAGAACATATATTCTTACCGTCTGAAAGTTTACTTTAATGAAAAAAAGATATACAGAAAAACAGTAAAATATTAAGGAGGACAAAATGACTTACTATAGAAAAGTTCCCGCAAAAAACAAAAAAGGCTATACATGGTCATTTACACTTGAACTTGGTAGAGACCCTTCAACAGGTAAAAGGAAGCAAATTACAAGGCGTGGATACGAGACTAAAAAAGATGCTGAATTAGCCGCAAATCAAATGACAATTGAAATAGATAATGAAACATTTGTGAATGAAAAAGAAATAATATTTAAGGATTACATTATTGACTATCTTAATATTATTGCTAAACCAGCTGTAAAGCTTACTACGTTTAATGGCTATTCGAGCGCAGTAGAAAAAAGATTGATTCCAAAGTTCGGACATGTGAAAGTAAAGCAACTTACCCCAATAATGATTAGCAAATACTATAACGAGCTACTTAATGAGGGATTAACTGAAGAATTTATTCAGTACATCCATTCCATACTGAAGATGGCTGCCAAAACTGCGGTCGATTGGAAATATATTAAAAATGATTTTATGAATAATGTAAAAGCTCCACGAAGGCAAAAGAAGAGTATTGAAACTTGGTCAATAGAGGATTGCAACATCTTCCTTAACAGAATGAGAAGTCAAAAAAATCATATATTTATGCTATATTATTTAGCCATTTATACGGGAATGAGACGCGGTGAGCTTTTAGGACTAAAGTGGGGAGATATCGATATTGGCAAAAAAAGAATTTATGTTCACCATTCCTTATATTATGTCGCTGGGCAAGGTCTAGTTTTGCAGTCACCCAAAACAAGCAGTGGAAAAAGAAATATTTCTATTACAGACGAAATGATACGATAAATTCAATTTTATAAAGTAAAAAAACAGGAACAGTTATTCAAGGTTGGTATGAAATTAAATAATGATCATTTTGTTATTTCTGCTTTTGGCGGCGAACCGGTTAACCCTAATACTATACATAAGCAATTTTTATACGATATCAAGCTTTGGGTGTGAAGAAAATTCGTTTTCATGATCTAGGACATACACACGCTACAATCATGTTAGAAATTGGTGAGAATTCTAAGGTAGTTTCAGAAAGATTAGGTCACTCAAACGTGGCCATAACATTAGATAAATATAGTCACGTTACCTCAAATCTTCAAGATTCATCAGCGGAAATTTTTTCAAAAGCACTTCAAAAAAGCGATTCCAACCAGTAAAAGTGGTCAAAATGTGTCAAATAATATAATAAACAACGAAGAATCCTGCTATTCTAAGGGTTCTTCGCTGTTAAAAATCACATAACTCTCTTAAACATTTTTTCCATGTCATAGGTAGAATAATGAATAATAATCGGACGGCCATGCGGACAGGTGAAAGGGTCAGAGGTCTGTCTTAATTCATCTAGTAATGCCTGAATTTCATCATTCCTTAAATGATGGTTAGCTTTAATAGAAGCCTTGCAGCTCATCATGATCGCTGCTTCTTCCCTTAGCTTCTTAATATCAACCCTCTTCATGGACAGGAGCTGCTCAATCATATCCTCAATGATTTCCTTTTCTTCTCCTTTTGGCAGCCATTGCGGATGAGAGCGGATGATAAAGCTATTATGACCAAACGGCTCAAGGAAAACGCCGACCTTTTCCAGCTCACCCTTATATTCATTAATTTTAATATAATCATCTGTTGAGTAATCAAAGGTCAATGGAATGAGCATTTCCTGCAGCTCACTCGCCACTTGTCCAACCTTTTCTTTAAAAAACTCATATTTAATACGCTCTTGAGCTGCATGCTGATCGATGATATATAATCCCTTTTCATTTTGAGCAAAAATATACGTTCCGTGCATTTGTCCAAGTGGATACAACGGTGGAATTCGCGTAGGCTCTTTCTGATCTACCTGTTCTATATGCGAAATCTCGCTTGTTTCACTATTTTTTTCATAAGTGCTGAAAGAGGCTAAATCTTGTTCAAGATTTGCTGAGACCATTTCTGACATTGGCTTAGGATTATTTGCAGTCAACTCAGTGGTCAATCCTTTTTCCATAACAAAAGAAGAAGTTGGAGGCTGGACAAACCTTTCCTCTTTAAATGCCTTCTCAGGAATATGATCTAATTGCAAAAATGTCTGTTCCTGTTTCGGCTGAATAGACTTTGGCTGTGTAAACCCTGTCGGAATCAGCTCCTCCTTCTTAAAGGCGGCTTTAATTGTTTCAATGACAAGCTCATATAATTCCTGTTCCTTACTTAAACGGACTTCCATTTTAGAAGGATGGACATTGACATCAACTAGCAAAGGATCCATATTAATATTAATTAATACAATTGGATATCGGCCTATAGGTAAAAGGGTATGATAGCCTTCCTGGATTGCTTTTGCTAAAGCATAATTCTTAATGAATCTGCCATTTATCATCGTTGAAATATAATTTCTGGAGGCTCTTGTTATTTCAGGATATGCTGCATAGCCGCTTATTTGAAAATCCAGAGAGCTTGCTTGAATGGGAATCATTTTTTTCACGATGTTCATTCCATAAATAGCCGCTAAAACTTGGCGAACATCCCCATTTCCATTCGTTTGGAGCAGCTTTCGATCATTGTGAATAAGACGGATTGATACTTCTGGATGTGCTAGGGCCAAACGATTGACAACATCAGTAATATTTCCAAGCTCGGTATGAATGGTTTTCATATATTTTAAACGTGCAGGCGTATTAAAGAATAAATCAGAAACAACTAAATCTGTCCCTTTTCTAGCGGGCGCTTTTTCTACTGCTCCTAACTTACCGCCTTCAACAACTATTCTTGTTCCGATTTCCCCAGTCGAGGTTTTCATTTCGACTTTTGAAACAGAAGCAATACTTGGCAATGCTTCACCCCGGAAACCTAGTGTACGAATACGAAATAAGTCATTTTCATCCTTTATTTTGCTTGTCGCGTGACGCTGGAAAGCAGTAAGCACATCATCTTCAGCAATACCGTCCCCATTATCTATGATTCGAATCTTGGCCAATCCTGCTTCCTCTGTTTCAATCTCAATAATTGTACTTCCTGCATCTATTGAATTTTCCACTAGTTCTTTCACAACGGATGCTGGACGCTCCACGACCTCGCCTGCTGCTATTTTATTTGAAAGTGCATCATCGAGCTGAATAATTTTCCCCATATAGCTTCACCTCCATTTTTGAAAGTTTTCTATGATTTGTAAGGAAGATTTAATTTTCTTCCTTAACTTTTTAGCTTTTTGTGGAGTTCATAAATGGTATTTAATGCTTGCATTGGTGTCATATCCAGGATATCAAGTGATTTTACTTTTTCCAAAACCTGCTTTTCCTTCGAATTGACAGGTTTTTCTTTTACTAATATTGTTTCATCAAAAAATGAAAGCTGGGAATCTGACTCTGCTGATGTTTGTAATTCTTTTTTTGGCGGTACAGCAGCATGCACCGGTGCCTTCTGCTCGAAGCCCGTTAATATCTCGTTTGCTCTATGAATGAGTTCCTCAGGCAATTCAGCAAGCTGCGCTACATGAATGCCATAGCTTTTATCCGCTGCACCTTCTTTAATCTTATGAAGGAAAACAACTTTCCCATTTTGTTCAACGGCACTAACATGCACATTTTTTAATTTCTCGAGACTCTCTTCCAAAACTGTTAATTCATGGTAATGGGTAGAAAATAATGTTTTCGCTCCTATACGATCATGGATATACTCAATCATCGCTTGAGCTAACGCCATTCCATCATATGTGGATGTACCTCGTCCGATTTCATCAAAGAGAATAAGACTGTTTTGCGTTGCATGGATGATGGCGTTTTTTGCTTCAAGCATTTCAACCATAAAGGTACTTTGACCCGAAATTAAATCATCCGCTGCACCAATTCTTGTAAAAACTTGATCAAAAATAGGCAAAACCGCCTCTGAGGCTGGCACATAACAGCCAATTTGCGCAAGGATTGCTGTTAGGGCAATTTGTCTCATAAATGTACTCTTCCCTGACATGTTAGGACCTGTGATTAAGAACATCTCACTTTCAGCGTCCATATAACAATCATTTGGTACATATTCCTGAGCATTCATCACCTTTTCAACAACTGGATGCCTTCCATCCTTGATTATTAATCTGCTTTCCTTCGAAAACAATGGCTTCACATAATGTCTCTCTTCACTCACAGTTGCAAAGCATTGAAGAACATCAAGCTCACTAATTAATTTAGCTAACGCCTGCAGCCTTGGAATAAATCCCTTAATATGCTCACGCAACCTTAAGAAAAGCTCATATTCTAGCTCTACACTTTTTTCTTCTGCTTGCAGAATAAGTGCCTCTTTTTCTTTTAGCTCTGGCGTAATAAACCTTTCTGCATTTGTTAACGTCTGTTTCCTCTCGTATTGGCCTTCTTGTAGAAGGTGAAGATTGGCTCTAGTCACCTCAATATAATAGCCAAAAACGCGATTATAGCCGACCTTAAGAGATTTAATCCCCGTCTTCTCCCGTTCCTGTTTCTCAAGCTGGGCAATCCACGTCTTTCCATTCCGAGTGGCATCACGGAACTTATCTAGTTCTTCATTATACCCATCCTTTATCATATTCCCGTCTTTAACTGAAAGCGGAGGATTTTCTGCAATTGCCCTTTCAAGCAAATCAACAATTTCTTCGCATGGATCGAGACGCTTAGAGAAATGCTGTGCCTCTGTTCTAGAAAGTTCCATTAAAAGATCCTTTATTCCAGGAATTTGCAGTAAAGAACGTCTGAGCTGAATTAAATCCCGAGCATTCACATTTCCGAAGGCGACCCTTCCTGCAAGCCTTTCTAGGTCATAGACCTCCTTCAGCTTCTCTCTAAGTTCTTCCCTTTCAAAATACGAGGTTATAAATGTTTCAACTAGATTCTGGCGGCGAATAATTTCCTCTTCATTCACAAGGGGACGATCGATCCATTGTTTTAATAATCTGCCCCCCATTGCTGTCTGTGTTTCATCTAGAAGCCATAGCAAGGACCCCTTTTTTCCTTTAGAACGTATCGTTTCGGTAAGCTCAAGATTCCGCTTCGAGAAATAATCGATTTTCATATAATGATGTGTTTGATAGATTGTTACTTTTTGAAGATGATCTAAGCTTCTCTTTTGTGTTCGATAAAGGTAGTTAAACAGTCTGGAAACGGTTTGGTGAAACTTGTCCTGATTAATATCTTCAAGTAAGTGTTGGTAGTGATCCTTTTGTATATGATCATCCTCAATAGAAAAGGTCATATCTGTCCGTTCTTTTATTTTCAGCTTCCAATCTTCGTTGAAAACGGAAGCAATAACAATTTCCTTCGCACCTAAAAGCGAAATTTCATTTAAAACTTCTTCAAAGCCTGAAGTCAAAAGGGTAACCTTTGTTTCTCCAGTAGAAAGATCATTAAAGGCAAATCCGAAAGAACCATCATCAAAATAAGAAATAGTAGCGATATAATTATTTTCTTTATCATGAAGGCCTTTCCCCTCCATCATCGTTCCGGGGGTAATCAGCTGTACAACTTCTCTCTTCACAACACCCTTTGCATTTTTCGGGTCTTCCGTTTGCTCACAAATCGCTACTTTATACCCCTTTTCTATTAATTGTTCAACATAGCCAGGAGCAGAATGGTAGGGTACGCCACACATCGGAATACGCTCCTCCGTGCCACCCTCTCTGCTCGTTAACGTAATCTCAAGTTCCTGCGATGCTTTTATCGCATCTTCAAAAAACATCTCGTAAAAATCGCCAAGACGAAAAAATAAAAAGGCATCCTGATAATCTGCCTTTACACTTAAGTATTGCTGTATCATAGGCGTATAACCTGCCATAGTATCCTCCATTTGTAACATTAATATCATTTTGATTTATTATTATTTCAGCAGCTACTACTGAAAATGATATTTTCATTATAACATAATCCTCTAAAGTGAATGTTCTGACAAAAGTAAAATGCAGCACTCCTTTTGAAAGATTGCTGCATCTACTAAAAATATAAATAAAGAGCAAATGACCAATTAGTTTTTTTCCAAAGCCAGCTTTATGCCAAAAAGGATAAGAATACCTCCTGTTAACCCTTCTACCGCCTTCATAGTAGAAGGCTTTTTCATAAATTCACTAATATAATTAATTAAGTAAATATAGAAAATAAACCATATTAGTGTTAAGACTGTATAGGTTAAGCCCAAAGCTAAAAATTCAAAAAAAGCATTATCCCCTTTACCAGCAAATTGAGGCAAAAAGGTCAAAAAGAATACGGCTACCTTAGGATTAAGAAGATTTGTCAGGAAGCCTTGACGGTAGTAAGATGTATTTTTATATTTATCTGCTTGATTAGAATCTTGACTTGTCTGAGGATGTTTTTTCAAAATATATAGGATTGATTTACAGCCAAGATAGATTAAATAAATGGCACCAACATACTTTAATATTGAAAATAAGAAAGCTGATTTTACAATTAGAGCAGACAAACCGAATACAGCAGCTAGAGTATGAATGAGCAAAGCAGTAAGAGTCCCAAATGTAGTTTTCATTCCTGCAGCTTTTCGTTTTGAAATCGTATTTCTCGTAATAATGGCTGTATCAGGACCTGGCAAAATAATCAACATGATACACATAAAGATAAAAAGCCAATAATTTTCCATTTGTTCTACCTTCCTTTAAATTTTCATTCATTATATAATAAATTTGAATATTTAAACATATATTCTATAAAAAAAAAGAAAAACTAGGAGCAAAACCTCCTAGTTACCTTTTATTCCTCTTCATCTCCAATATAGAAATCTGGATTTAAATCTTCAAACTCCTCGTCTTCTACGTCCATTCCCCATGCTTCGTCATCCTCACTATCGCATTTTCCAGGATGGATGGCTACACAAACCTTTGTTTCACCGATCACTTCAACGAGAAATTCTCTTTCAACGTGGATAATGATCTTATTTCCATTCGGTGAAATGACCGCTTCAGTGCAGTTAGGCTGCTGCAATACGCGTGCAATAACTTCATGGTCATCTAAACTATCCGGGTCACGGTATTTTAGTTTTATGACATCCATATATTCGACACGTTCAGTAACGACTTCAGTTTTTGTGTTATTGTCAAAGGAATGCCAAACGTTAATGTCATATGTTCCGGAAACTTCGACTGTTTTCCCGACCTTTTTCGCATCGTACTTATGGTTTATGATCCAGCAGCCTAGAATGCTTGATGGATGATGTTTAGGGCTAATCGTATGATTGGATTGAGTAAATTTACGTCCTTTCGCTACGACCGCCTTGGTTATTATCTCTCTGTATTCTCCCATTGCGAGCGAACCTCCTCATTCATTTTCACTTCATCCTATGCGGGATATTAGACTAGTGTGCGATATTTATTGATGAATGTTTGAGTAAAAGTATAGGCATAATTCATAGTATGCTTTTTCTTTAGGAGTGTGCCCACAATAGGCTTACTTAAGATTTTATACAAAAAAACTCCTTTCGGAAATAATTCCAAAAGGAGTTCTGACTTTATTATTAATGGTGTGAACAGTCACTATTTTTTATTTGAGCACCTGTTTCGCCGCTTAAAAGGTCCCCGCCAGTTGTCAAAATGATCTCATCTGTGACTGTATTAGAAATGACTGATGCAACTAGCTGCAGAAGTTCATTCACTTCAATTTGTGAATGCTTAAACTCTTGCACAACAGGAATTTCATCCAGCTCGTTCTGAAGGGATTCAATTTTATCTTCAGTCTTTTTTAATGCTTCCATTTTGCCGAAATGCTGCAAATTAACTGCTTGCTTTTGCAAACCTTTAATATTCGTAATTGTTGCCTTTACTTTAGCATTTTCATGAATTTGGGCTTCAGCACGTTTAAAAAAGTCAACCTCTTCCGTTTCTGCAATCATTTGTGCAAGCTCTTTTGCTCTTGCTACAATGTCATCCTTTGTGTATTTCCCCATCTTACTCCACCTCTACCGCATCTAGTTCTTCAACCATTTCTCCGTTTAGTGACCACGTTTTAGCATCTGTAATTTTCACATTAACAATTTTACCAATTGCTGATTTTGGACCAATAAAATTAACTAGCTTATTTTTTCTCGTATAGCCTGCTAACACATCTGGATTATTCTTGCTTTCGCCCTCAACTAAAACTTCAACAGTTTGACCTTGATATTTCTTCATTGCTTCAGCAGAAAACTCATTAACTACTGCATTTAAGCGCTGTAAACGTTCCTTCTTAACTTCCATTGGAACATTATCCTGCATTTTTGCTGCAGGTGTGCCTTCACGAGGGGAATAGATAAAGGTATAGGCTGCCTCATACCCTACTTCACGATATAAGGAAAGCGTTTCTAGGAATTGCTCTTCTGTTTCATTCGGATAACCGACAATAATGTCTGTAGTGAATGTTGCATTAGGGATTGCAGCTTTTATTTTTCGAACAAGTTCTAAATACTGTTCTCTCGAGTATTTGCGAGCCATGATTTTAAGCACTTCTGTTGAACCAGATTGAACAGGCAAGTGAATATGCTCTACGAGATTTCCGCCTTTTGCCAAGACTTCAATGAGATGGTCATCAAAATCTCGTGGATGGCTAGTAGTAAAACGAACACGCGGGATATCAATTTTACGAATTTCATCCATAAGATCTCCAAGACCATATTTAATATCTTCAAAGTCTTTCCCGTAAGCATTAACATTTTGTCCAAGCAGGGTAATTTCTTGATAACCTTGAGCTGCTAATTGTCTAACCTCTTGAATAATATCCTCTGGTCGCCGGCTTCGCTCTTTCCCCCGAGTAAAAGGTACAATACAATAAGTACAGAACTTATCACAGCCATACATAATATTAACCCAAGCTTTAATATTGCCTCGGCGTACTTTTGGAAGATTTTCGATAACATCTCCCTCTTTAGACCATACTTCAATAACCATTTCTTTTGACATATATGCTTCTTTTAGGATGTTAGGAAGACGGTGAATATTATGTGTTCCGAAAATCATATCGACTTGATTATAGGTTTTAAGAATTTTGTTTACGACAGACTCCTCTTGGGACATGCAGCCGCAAACACCTAAAAGCAAGTCAGGTTTTTCCTTTTTCAAATGCTTTAAGTGGCCAAGTTCACCGAACACTTTATTTTCAGCGTTTTCGCGAATGGCACATGTATTTAAGAGAATCACATTAGCATCTTCCACAGTATCAGTTGGTTCATAGCCAAGCCCTATAAAGATCCCTGCCATGACTTCTGTATCATGTTCATTCATTTGGCAGCCATATGTGCGGATATAGAACTTTCGGCCCTTCCCCATTCCATGAAATTCTTCCGGGATATCAAAATCTTTATGATATTTTACTTCTTCTTTTCCACGTTTTTTAGCATCCTTCAAGGATGGCGGTGTAAATACGGTCTCAAAGTACTTACTGTAATCCTTTTCGGATTTTTTGTCCGATGGATTAGCTGTTTTCACTTGTTGTCCTTCAAGTCTTTGCTTTTCATTCATATTTTAATCCCCTTTCTAACATATCCGGGTTTTAGAGAGTTTTGTTTTATCGTGTATTTATAAAAGCATTGGTTGAGGTAATGGGTAAAATAAAGCAATTCACATTAGTATAGTATAATGCTTTTAGGGTATTAAAACAATACATTTACTGACTTGAAGCTCTCAACTTCTAATCACAAATCTACTATGTAAATGAAAAAAACTATTCACAAATATTTATCGCAGATTAACG
>NZ_JBALOZ010000324.1:2811-3017 GCF_036965125.1 Bacillus sp. JJ1503 | reverse complement strand
GAATAATAATATCAATGATTTTGAGGTTGTTAATGCTGTTGCAAAAATTAAAGAGTCAATTATTGTGTATAGTGGCTTTGGAGGACAAATCTTAAAGTCTGAGATCTTAAATACGGGGAAGAAGTTTCTTCATATACATCCTGGAATTGTTCCATAT
The DNA here is from genome assembly GCF_036965125.1 of Bacillus sp. JJ1503. Taxonomy (NCBI): domain Bacteria; kingdom Bacillati; phylum Bacillota; class Bacilli; order Caryophanales; family Bacillaceae; genus Bacillus; species Bacillus sp. JJ1503. The sequence goes on along the minus strand of NZ_JBALOZ010000324.1, from coordinate 2,860 downwards.
TATAGAGGAAGTACAACTGTATATTATAGTCTATTATCTGAAGGGAATT
>NZ_JBALOZ010000324.1:1824-2742 GCF_036965125.1 Bacillus sp. JJ1503 | reverse complement strand
TATTATCTGAAGGGAATTTTGGTGCATCAGCAATATTTTTAAATGAAAGAATTGACGAGGGGCCTGTTTTAGCAAAAAAAATGTACGATGTTCCTATCAATATTCCAGATGTTGATTACATATACGATCCGTATATTAGAGCAGACCTACTTGTAGAAGTTTTAAGTAGATATAAAAAAATGGGGACTTTTCAAATAGAAGAAACTAAGAACCCGTATGAAGGGGAAACTTATTTTATTATACATCCAGTATTAAAACATATAGCAATTTTAAGTGAAGTTGAACCTAAGAGGGGAAAAATTAAACTATGATTGGAGAGTTCATAATTGAAGTCAATCATTATCGGGGCTGGACGAGGTATTAGTAACGGTTCAGTTGTTGATTACCATAAAACATTATACAAAGATATTATTGGTAGAAGAGTATTGGATTGGATCTTGAATAGTTTTAAAGAATCAGGAATTACTGATACAGTTTTCATCGGTGGTTTTCAGTTAGAAAAAATAATGGAATTCTATCCTTCCCTACGATATTACACGAACAATTCTTGGGATACGACTAATATTCTATCTACATTAATGTGTGCAAGTGAAGAGTTAGACTCTGATGTAGTGGTTTCATATTCGGATATAACCTTTAGACCAAACATAATAAAAAGCTTGATAGCTAGTAAAGATGATATAACCATATTAATAGACTCTAAATGGAGAAATAGATATGTAGGGAGAACAGGTGAAGATTTACAAAAATCAGAAAAGGTTATAGTTAAAAACGGCTATGTAAGTAATATTAGTAAAAACATTCCTGTTACAAGTTTGGTTTCAGGAGAATTTATTGGATTGTGTAAAATAAAGGCAAACGTTGCAAATGAAATAAGGAAAATTTATACTACATTATTAGAAAATTATCAGAAAGATA
>NZ_JBALOZ010000324.1:0-1807 GCF_036965125.1 Bacillus sp. JJ1503 | reverse complement strand
CAATAATATACATCAAGCTTCGTTAATTGATATGTTCCAAGAGCTTATTAATCGTGGATACCGAATTAAAGCTATTGATGTTGAAGGACAGTGGGCTAAACTCAATTCCACAAAAGATCTATCACATTTTATTTTTGGAACAAAGGGAGAGACCCTAGAGAGATTAAAGCCACTATTGTTATCTGCTAAAATATGTGAACAAGTTAGATTTGAGGTTCAAGAATGGGAAGATAATCAATCAGGATGTATAGAGTTAATACAAAATAAATTTCCAAATGTTAAATTAGTGGTCCGAAGTAGTTCCTTGATTGAAGATACAGCTGATCATTCATTTGCTGGCGCATTTGAAAGTTTCTTTAATATAGATTCAAATAATATTTCACAGTTAGAGGAATCAATTGAATCTGTAATTAAAAGTTATGAAGAGGTGGCTGCTGGAAATACAAGCCTTAATCAAATTCTAGTTCAGCCGCAACTAGTGGATGTTGCTATAAGTGGAGTATTATTTACGAGAGATTTAGAAACAGCCTCCCCTTATTATATTGTAAATTATGATGATAAGACGAGTAGAACTAATTCAGTTACTGCGGGAACTGATAATTTAAAGACTTTAGTTGTTTTTAAAGAATGTATTGAGGAAGTTAAAAATGAAGAATTAAAAAAATTATTAAAAGTAACAAAAGAAATAGAAATGATTATTGGTAATGAGACAATTGATATTGAGTTTGCAATAACTCATAAAGGCGAAATATACATATTTCAAGTCCGCCCAATTGCTGCATTAAAAGGAAAAAGTATAGTTTCTATTGATGATTTTATTATTTGGCTGTCAAAAACTCAGAAATTCATACGTTGTTTAGACACAAATAAAACATCTGATTTATTAGGAGATCGTACTATATTGGCTAATATGCCGGATTGGAATCCAGCGGAATTAATTGGAACTAAGCCAAAGCCCCTTGCTTATTCATTATATGAGTACCTAATTACAAACGATGTGTGGCGTGAAGCAAGAGGATCAATTGGTTATCATAATCCTACTTCGGAATCCCTTATGAAGTCTGTCTTTGGACAACCATATATTGATGTAAGAGTAAGTTTTAACACTCTTTTACCTAAAACAATATCTCCGGATTTAGGTAGACAGCTTATTAATTATTATATAAATTATTTGACTGAACATCCTGAATTGCATGATAAAGTAGAATTTGAAGTTATACCAACTTGTATTAGTTTTGATATGACAAAATTTGAGAATAATTTATTTGAAGCAGGATTTACAAGAACAGAAATAAATGAATTGAATACAGAGCTTTTCAAACTTACTAATAATATTATTTCCGGTAAGTTCACGACAGTATCAGAACAGTTAAAACTTGTTAAGAGTTTAAATTATAAGAGAGAGTATGTTAAAACAACTATTAGTTCAATAGAAAATATTCCATATTTAATAAAAGTATTACTTGATGACTGTAAGGAATATGGAACTAAACCGTTTACAATATTAGCAAGATATGCTTTCATTGCTGTGTCTTTTTTAAAGTCTTTTATACAAAGAGGCATTATTACTTATTCTGAATATACAAACTTTCTGGAATCTGTTGAAACAATAGCAAGTAATACTGTTAATGATTTTGCAAAAGTTATGCAAGGTGAAATGAGCCGTGGTAAGTTCTTGGAAATTTACGGTCATCTACGCCCTGGAACGTATGATATTAATTCTGCAAGGTATGACGAAAAACCTGACGTATATTTAAAACCTACTGATTTAACAAATAATAATGAAAAAATAAAAAATAGTCTTCAG
>NZ_JBALOZ010000323.1:0-4133 GCF_036965125.1 Bacillus sp. JJ1503 | reverse complement strand
TAAATAAAGTATTAGATGAAAATGAACAAATGCCTGATGGGTATAATGATGCATTTTTAGCATTTGTATCTAGTTATAATGATGTAGAATTAACCGAGAAAGAAGAGGAAGTTATTGACAGTTTAAGACGTCTTAATCTCGAATTTCTAAAACTAGGTATTAAAAAAATATTTGGTGATATTTCCCAAGATGATCGTGCTGATTATGATAAATATTATTCAAAATTAGAAAACATCCTCGGAAATACAAACTTAACATTAAGTAAACTAGATACTGAGTTTGTTGCCGATTCTATTTCTATACAAGTTGCAAGTAAAATGCTTGAGGAAGAAAACAAAATAGAAAAATATATGACTGAAAATAGAGTAAAATTAACTGCTAATGAAGTAAGATATAATATGCCAAATAATTTGGATAGACCTTTCTTCCTAGAGGGTGAGGTTGAACTTTGTGATTATTATAATTACGGGTTTACCAATGAAACTGATCTTTTCTGTGGAAGATTAACTCCTACTGGTGGAGGTTATTCTGATTCTTGGTACTTATATTTTCATAGGAAATCATTTAAAGAACTTTACGATTATATAATTGATGGAACAAGTGCTGATATTATGGTGACTGCTGAAATTCCAAGTAGAGCCTATAAAAGCGGTCAAGGTAATATGGCAAGAGTAAAACAAATGCAAGGCAAATAAAAGGAAATCCCTCCCTTTGTATCGAAAGTAGTAGATAGAAGGGAGATGTTAAAATAATGAATATTAATGAAATTATTAATAAATATCAATATGATAGAAGTATTAGAAAATATAACGATAAACATTTTTTTGAAACACGTAATAATATCTTTAGAAGAATTACATCTAGAAGAGATGTTGAAATTTCTGAAAATCACGTTATTTCTAGGATTGATGAATATAAAAATGCTACTTATAAACTTGTACAGGAAGATATTCTTGATCTTGAAAGAGCCATTGGAAGGTATGAAATAGCGGTGAAAAAGGTTATTCAATGCTATGGGCATAATGATTTTGATTTTGACTATACTTCGGAAGAATTACAAAGTTTAATTGATAAAATCTTTGAATTTCATGAGCAATTAAAAGAAATTTTATTTAGAAAAGCATGTCAAGATTAGTTTTAAGGTCACTTTAAATAGTGGCTTTTTTTTATTTTACAGAAAGGAATGATTACATGAACAACCTACAACGCCTAGAATTAGAAACAAAAGGTATTAACCTTTCCCAATCAGAATTAACTATTTACCTTCAAGAAAACGACTTGCAGCCTTTTAATGAATATAACCCACAATCAGCAACTAATAAGAAAAACATGTATCAATCGGCTTTAAGTGTATTAGAATCAATTGCTAATAATCCAAGTGGAATGAAATCGTACAAACTGGATGATATGACAGTATCAGATTTTCATGAGAATTTACTTTCAAGAATAGATCAATTAACAAGAAAAATTCGCACGTTAAAGACGGATGATGAAATACAAAATAATACAAATTCCTTCATGTTGTATTCGAATTAGGGGGTGCTTCTATGTTTAGTGTTAATGCAGATGATTTGCAATTTCTATTTGAATTAACAGGCCAGTCAGTGTTAATTAACAATGTGAAACGTCGAGTCATTATTACAAATCCTAAAATGTCAAAAAAGGAAGAACGATATATACATACCCTTGAAGGTGTCTTACAGGGCGATATTGTAACAATAGGTGATGAAATTTTCCTTACCATTGGTGAATCTACAATTAAACGTCAGGGTAAGTTTAAAGCTAAAATAAGACATTGTAATTATGTGATTGAAGTTGCAGGAGAGATTAGAACAGAATTAAAGAGAGATGAAAATGGTGAAATTGTTAGAGATAAATATGGCAGACCAATTGAAATCCAAGTACAAGGTGAGCCTATACAAATTCCTTCAATTGTTGATAATGACAGCTTCAAGATTATTGGAGGTCAGATACTTGTTGCAGAAAATCGAATTATCGTGACAGTGCAGGATAATGAAACAAATAGAAATAGATTTAAGGTGAACGGTACGTTTAATTTGATGGATAAAAATTGGAAAGTGAAGAATCAAGATAGGACTCTAAAAGGGCTTTTAGTGCTAATATGTGAGGCGGTCATAAGTTGAGTAAATTGAGATAGAGAGTAAGCCTTCCGATAATGGAGGGCTTCTTTAATTGGGAGTGATGAAATATGACTGAAGTTTGGAAGTATGATAATAATGTTTATTGTCTATATACAGAATCTAAAGAGGTTATACGAAGAATTAAACGAAGCTATCACGACTTTGAAGCTATAGCTGAATACTTTAAGGATGATAAACTAAAAGGCATCCAGTACAAAGTTCCGATTAGTAGAAAGAGATCAGCATTTCATTTAGCTAGTATTAATCAATAAGTGTGAATATATGGTACGAATTATGCTTATTCTTTGATTAATACTAGCCTTTTTTCCTCTTTATTTATAGGTAGACTAATTGTATTCCGTCTAAATTTAACTTATCTAGATCAAGCTAATAAATATGAAAACGAGCGCAATATGCCATATTTAAGGAGACTTAATCGTGGAGTGTTTTATTTTTATCATCTTTAATGATATATCTTGATCTGCAATATTATCTATTAAATGTAGTTTAAAATCTGGAGTAATTTTATTTTTAGTTTGATCAAACTTTGCAGTAATTAATTTACTTTCATAAACTCTAATTACAACTTCATTATCGATAAAAAGGTAGTTCTGTTTTTGTTTTGCAATAAAGTATCCAGAGTAAAAAGGAAGTATTAAAAGGAAAATAATTCCAAGTGTTAAAGTAAGATTTTTATATTTTTTTAGTAATGAATAAAAATAAATAAATATTAAAATTAAGCAATAAAATAGAAACTTATCAGCTGGGTTGTTCCAAACCAAGTGGAAGGCAAAAAGGGCAATTCCTAATACACATAAACCTTGATAAAAAAAGCTTAATTTTGAATTTTGAACTTGGACAGAGGGTAAAAGTGTCTTTTTTATTAAACGATTAAAATCTGTTTCTTTGTGCAAGAATAAATTATTAATGTAACCAAGACCAAAAATAATACATATCATCACTAAACTCTTGGTGATATTTGAAACTGTTAACTCGATAAATTCTATCGGTAGACTGTAATAGTAATTATATCCCCATTCATAAAGAAATGTAATTAAATATCCTAATCCCGTCAAAATGAAAATGTATAAAGCAATGTCTATTCCTTTGATTTTTTCCCACATATAATCCTTTCATCTCCTCATGGTTTATTTACAATATTTGTTTTTATTATACCATAAACAGGAACGTTAGTTCTGTTGATAACCGTTTAAATTAATAAAGGGGCATAATCCAATAATTAAACAATTCATATATTATTTTTTTTTGAATATTTAATAATAATTTTGCCAATACCTTTAATATAAGGAGGTGATATAGTGCTATTAGTAGAGATTATGATCGCAGTTGTCTTAGTGGCAGCATTTATACAATTTCAGTTAACTAAAAGAAAGAATCACTACAAAACTGCTTTATTGGCACATCATATTGATACAAGCGAAGATATGAAAAGAACTTTGGCAATGGGTTTGTATTTAAGGTTTAGAAATGAAGTGGATGGCGATAAAAATGAAGTTAGGTCTAATTCAGTTTTTATCAAACAAGACCCATTTACATTTGAATCGTTTGTTGCAGAAGTCTTTGAAAGAGCAAGGGGAGGTAGCACGTGGGTATCACCGCCTACAGGTGATTTCGGAGTGGATTTTGAGCATGAAACAGACGAGGGAAGATTCCTTGGTCAAGTAAAATGTTACAAAGGAGATATGGCGTTTGATCCGATAGCTATATTACATTCTAATATGGTCAAACATGGAGCAAAAGGCGGTTATGTAGTAACTACAAGTTCATTCACTAAGGCAGCAATGGAATATGCTGAAGGATTAGATATTGAATTAATTGATGGTGTAAAATTAGTTGAGTTATGGATAGCTGGATTAGAAAATGCAGAGCAAGAAATTAAAGATATGATTCCTGGATATATTTAAGCCACCAAAAATGGTGGCTAATTTATCCATTACTTTATACTAGTTTGCAATAATTTACTCTATTTAT
>NZ_JBALOZ010000322.1:0-11821 GCF_036965125.1 Bacillus sp. JJ1503 | reverse complement strand
GTTTATTGTTTCTATAATGGTTTTTATGATCGTACATTTAACTCCCGGAGATCCAGCAGCAGCGATTCTTGGAAGTTTAGCGAAACCTGACCAAATTGAAGAATTAAGAAATCAACTCGGTTTAAATGCGCCAATTCTTGAGCAATACCTTAACTGGATATTGGGGGTTTTTCAAGGGGATTTAGGTTATTCATACTTTATGAGGCAATCCGTTATGGAAGCAATTCTTTCTCATTTAGGGCCTACAATTTCCCTTTCGATATTAGCCCAAACAATTGCAATTGTCATTGGTATTCCATTTGGAATTATAGCTGCTAGGCGCAAAGGCACTTTTTTGGATCAATTTTTTATGGGATTATCTTTAATGGGACTCGCTGTACCAAGCTTTTTGTTAGGACTTTTTCTCATTTTATTACTAGCCGGTAAGTTGCAATGGCTGCCTGTTGCTGGTTATGCACCACTAAGCAAGGGCTTAGTGGAACATCTCAAATTTTTGATCATGCCGGTTATAGCATTGGGGAGTATGCAAATTGCACTGACAGCACGAATGACTAGAACTGCAATGTTGGATATTTTGAATTTGGATTTTATAAAAACTGCACGATCAAAGGGATTAAAAGAAAGCAGTGTTGTTTATAAGCATGCATTTAGAAATGCTATTTTACCTATATTAACTGTAATAGGTCAGTCATTCGGAATACTAGTTGCTGGTGCTGCTGTTACTGAAACAATATTTAATATTCCAGGTATCGGTCAATTAATTATTAACTCTGTTGCACGTAGAGATTTTGATGTCATCCAAGGAATTGTTTTATTTGTGGCTATGGTTTATGTGTTTATAAATCTAGTAGTTGATTTGTTATATGGTTTATTTGATCCAAGGGTACGGCTAAATAATAAGTAGAAGGGAGTCGAAAGATGAATACAGCATTAAATAACATTCAAATGGTTTCCCTTAAAAAAGATTTAAAAAAAGAGCAAAGACAATTGTTTATACAACGCTTTTTTTCAAATAAATTAGCAATAATCGGAATAGTGATTATTGTATTTCTAACTCTTCTTGCGAGTATCGGACCTATGTTATCAGCCTATGATCCTTATGAAATGGTACCTGAAGAACGATTAGTAGGGCCAAGTTTAGTTCACTGGTTAGGGACAGATAATTTGGGACGTGATTTGTTTGCAAGAATAGCATACGGTGCCCAGGTATCAATGGGTGTAGGATTTGCGGTTGCTATAATTACATCTATATTTGGTATGATTATAGGTCTTTATGCCAGTTATTATCGTTATTTAGATAATATCTTGATGAGAATCTGTGATGGGCTCATGTCATTTCCGGCCATTTTATTAGCCATTGCACTCATGGCCGCATTGGGCCCAAGTATTAGAAATGTCATTATATCCTTAGGAATTGTTTATATCCCCCATGTTGCACGGGTTGTACGTTCATCTGCTTTAATTATTCGTGAAGAAACCTATATTGAAGCAATGAAAGCACAAGGAGCTTCTCCACTTCGAATCATCTGGGGACATATTGCTCCTAATACATTATCTCCTCTTATTGTACAGGCGACATTTATTTTCGCAAATGCAATTATTGTTGAAGCTGCATTGAGCTTCTTAGGTGCAGGTGTACCTACTCCAGATCCAAGCTGGGGAAATATTTTGTATGATGGAAAAATCGTTATTTTTTCCTCTTGGTGGATGGTTGTTTTTCCAGGGATATCTATCAGTCTATCTGTTTTAGGATTAAATTTATTTGGCGATGGATTAAGGGATATTCTAGATCCTCACTCAAAATAAACCAAGTAATAAAAATATGCACCTAAGTGTCCTGATTTAAACACTTTTTAATAGGGGGATTTTAATGTCCGATCATCCACTTTTACAAATCAATGATTTGAAAACCCATTTTCATACTCAGCGAGGGCTGGTCACAGCGGTAGATGGAATTAGCTTACACGTTGAAGAGGGAGAAATATTAGGTGTTGTAGGTGAGTCAGGTTGCGGAAAGAGTGTTATGTCACAATCAATACTTAGATTATTTGATGAGAAGCATTTAGTAAAATATGAAGGGGAAATCTTGTTTCAAGAAAAGAGTTTGCTCAAAATGTCCGAATCAAATATAAGAAAAATCAGGGGAAATGATATTTCAATAATATTTCAGGATCCATTAAGCTCATTGAACCCAGTGTACACAATTGGTGATCAGATTGCAGAGGCTTTTATACTCCACCAAAAATTATGTAAAAATGTCGCTTATGAAAAAGCAATTGAGATGCTTCGATTAACTGGCATTCCAGTTCCGGAAAAAATGGTTCATAAGTATCCACATGAATTATCGGGAGGAATGAGGCAGCGTGCAATGATTGCAATGGCACTCGCATGCCAGCCTAAGCTTTTAATTGGAGATGAACCAACTACAGCATTAGATGTTACAATACAGGCGCAAATTCTAGATTTAATTGTTAGATTAAATAAAGAGATGAAAATGGGTGTTATTTTTATTACGCATGACCTTGGGGTTGTTGCAGAAATTTGTACTCGAGTAGTGGTTATGTATCTTGGCCAGGTTGTTGAGGAAGCTGATATAGAAAATCTGTTTTCAAACCCGCTTCATCCTTATACACGAGGCCTTTTAAAATCGATACCAAAAATGGATGGTGATAGATCCCAAAAACTTCATGTAATAGAGGGTACGGTACCTTCATTAAATGACATTCCGCGTGGCTGCCGATTTTCAACTAGATGCCCGTTTGCTGATGAACAATGTCGATCTGAACTTCCTGAATTAAAAACCTATCAAAAAGGGCAAAAAGTAAGGTGCTGGCATTATAGGGGAATTTTGGAAAATGGTGAGGTGGGCTATGTCAACGCAAATAACTAAAAAGATCAACCCTCTTCTTGAAGTGAAAGGGTTAAAAAAAATCTTTCCAATAAGAAATCCTTTGGGTAAAATGGAAGCCGAAGTAAAGGCAGTTAATGATGTATCTTTTAAATTATACCCTGGAGAAACTTTGGGATTAGTAGGAGAGTCCGGATGCGGAAAAAGTACTACTGGGAGAACATTATTGAGATTAATTGAACCGTCTGAAGGAGCTGCCTATTATAATAGCAAGGACATTTTTCAATTAAACGGTAATGAAATGAAAGATATTAGGCAGGAAATGCAGATGGTATTCCAGGATCCCTATTCATCGCTAAATCCAAAAAAGAGAATTGGTGCTATATTGGAAGAACCGCTTATAATTCACAAAAAAGGTACGAAAGAAGAACGTATGGATCGGGTACTAGATATTCTTGAAAAAGTAGGATTACGTATAGACCATTATTATCGGTATCCACATGAGTTTTCTGGAGGCCAAAGGCAACGCATAGGTTTAGCTAGAGCACTGATCCTTAATCCAAAAATGGTCATTTGTGATGAACCTGTTTCAGCACTGGATGTATCAATTCAATCCCAGATAATTAATTTACTGCAACAATTACAAGATGAGTTTAAGTTAACTTACTTATTTATTGCACATGATATTAGCATTGTACGACATATTTCAGATCGAATCGTAGTTATGTACTTAGGTAAAATTGTAGAAGAGGCGTCCACAGATAGTTTGATTTCACATCCATTACATCCATATACCCAATCTCTTCTATCTGCAGTCCCTCATCCTGAACCAAAGAAAAAAAAAGAAAGAATTATTTTGATGGGAGATATTCCATCACCAATGAATCCGCCATCAGGCTGTGTATTTCATACTAGATGTCCGCAGGCAAAGGATATTTGTAAAAAAGAAATACCGGTGAGAAAAGAAATGGCTTCAGGGCATTTTGTTACATGCCATCTCTACTAAATTTAATATAGAATCATATATCTATGAAAAGAGAAAAAATTTAAAAACAATTTATATGGAGGTTTTATATTTGTACAAAAAAACTGCTTTTTTATGTGATGAAAGTTATTTTTGGCACAATCCAGGAAATGGTGCTCTTGGCAGGAAAGCAGGGGGTTATGTAGAACCTTATATATATGCGGAAAATCCAGAAACAAAAAGGAGAGTAAAAAATCTTTTGGAAAGATGCGGGATTATGAATGAATTGAAAACGATTAGCCCAAGGGAAGCAACTAGGACTGAAGTAGAGTATTTTCATACGCCCTCCTATGTTGAAAAAGTAAAAATTTTAAGTGAAACAACTGGCGGAGATGCAGGTAAATCTGCAATTGTCGGCTGTGGATCCTATGAGATTGCCTTAAAAACAGTTGGGGGAGCAATTACAGCTGTAGACCATGTTCTATCAGGAAAAGTAAGAAATGCATACGCTTTGATCAGACCACCAGGCCATCATGCGGAAAGTGACGAAGGGATGGGGTTTTGTATATTCAATAATATAGCAATTGCAGCTTTACATGCGAAGAAAAAATATGGTCTCAAAAGGATATTAATTCTTGATTGGGATGTTCATCATGGAAATGGCACAGAAAAAGCTTTCTATTCCGATAATGAGGTATTATATATTTCAATACATCAAGAAAATTATTATCCCGCGGGAAGCGGAGCAGCTGAAAATACTGGTACAGATAACGGATATGGTTATAATGTCAATATTCCATTGCCTGCGGGAACCGGGGACGTTGGCTATATTTATGCTATGGAAGAGATAGTAACGCCATTGGCTGACCAATTTAAACCGGAGTTAATTTTAATTTCTGCAGGCCAAGATGCAAGTATGTTTGATCCTATGGGACGTATGATTGTTACAGCAGAAGGATATAGAAAAATGACAGCTATTATGAAAGAAATCGCAGATAAACATTGTAATGGCCGTATTGTAGCTTGTCATGAAGGAGGATATAGTGCTTCCTATGTACCGTTTTGTACTCTAAGAATTATTGAAGAATTATGTGAAATAGATTCTGGAGTGGAGGACCCGTTTGTAATAGGCAATCATGAATTACCAACAAGTGTAACAAGCTATCAAAAAGAAGCGATCGATAAGGTTATTAAATTACAAAGTAGTTTTTGGACATTTAGGGAAAAAATTTACTGAATATTCATTCTTATCCGTGTATTCAAATAACATTAAGGAGAAGATACAATGTTTATTAATAATAAATGGATTCAAACAGAAAAAACCTTAAATATTAAAAACCCAGCAACTGGTGAAATTGTTGATCGAGTGTACCTTGTCGGAAAGGAAGAGACGGTAGAGGCTATTCAAGCAGCAAAGAATGCTTTTTCTTCATGGTCAAGTTTAACAGCAGAACAGAGATCGGAATATCTAAATAAAATAGCTCAGAAATTAGAAGAAAGGAAGGAACATTTAGCTAGAATTATAACAATGGAGATGGGGAAAACCATCCACGGTGCAAGATATGAAGTGGGGAGTGCCATTTCATTTTTTAGATGGTATGCGGAAGAAGGTAAACGGGTTTACGGAGATACAATACCGGCAAATGCGCCAAACAAACGATTTACAGCCATTAAACAGCCTGTTGGAGTAGTAGGAGCAATCACTCCGTGGAACTTTCCATTGTCCATGGGGGCAAGGAAGTTAGGTCCCGCTTTAGCAGTTGGTTGTACAGTTGTTTTAAAACCTTCTAAGGAGGCACCTTTATCTTCTGTTGAATTATGCAAGATTTTTTCAGATGTTGGCTTGCCAGAGGGAGTAATAAATCTAGTAATTGGGGATTCTGCACCGATTGCTGAAGCATTAATGGAAAGCAGTGATGTTAAAAAAATTTCATTCACTGGATCAACTGAGGTAGGAAAAAAATTAATACGGCAGTCGGCCGATACAGTTAAAAGGGTATCAATGGAATTAGGAGGGCATGCTCCGTTTATTGTTTTTGAGGACGCAGATATTAAATTGGCCGTTAAAGGAGCGGTAAGCAGCAAATATGCATCGACCGGACAGCAGTGTGTATGCGCTAATAGAATCTATGTTCATGATTCCATTTATGAAAAGTTTGCTAATCAATTAAACGAAGAGGTATCAAAATTAACGATAGGAAACGGTTTAGATGAAAAAAATCAAATCGGACCATTAGTAAATGAAAGCGGATTAACTAAAGTCCATGAGCATGTTGAAGATGCAGTTAATAATGGTGCCAAGGTTTTATGTGGCGGAAATCGATTGACAAATGGAGATTATGCATATGGTTATTTTTATGCCCCAACGGTATTAATTGATGTAACAGAAGGAATGAAAGTGGTCCATGAAGAAACTTTTGGTCCTGTAGCTCCACTTATTCGCTTTACAGATGAGGACGAAGTAATCGAAAAAGCAAATAATACAGAGTACGGTCTAGCTTCATATTTTTATACCAATGATGTTTCCAGAGTATATAGGGTCTCTGAAAAATTAGAGTATGGAATGGTAGGTGTGAATGATCCTGCCCCTTTCGCGGTACAGGCGCCATTTGGCGGGGTAAAAGAAAGTGGTATTGGAAGAGAAGGAGGAAAATATGGTTTGGAGGATTACTTGGAATACAAATTGATATCCGTTTCAATTAAAAACTAATGTAAATATTGTTGATCGGGAAAAGTTATGTTGAAAAAAATTTATTTTAGGAGGAATTTAAATGACTAAATTTGGGCAAAGGCTACAATCGAAAACGAAGGAATTAGCTGAATTGGATAAAAAACACTATATTCATCCAACGACACATCAGAAATCTCATTTTGAAAATGGACCAAACATCATTTTTTCAGAAGGAAACGGCGTATATGTAAAAAATACGAATGGTGATACTTATATTGATGGGATGTCCATGCTCTGGAATGTAAATTTAGGTCATGGGCAAAAAGAGCTTGCCGAAGCAGCAAAAGAACAAATGTCTAAAATGGCATTTAGCTCTTCATTCCAGGGTTTTTCAAATGAACCAGCGATCAAACTGGCGGAAAAATTGTCACAAATTACACCAGGGGATCTTAATTCAATATTTTATACTTCTGGCGGATCCGAATCGAACGATACAGCTATTAAGCTTTCCAGATTTTATTGGATTTTAAAAGGGAAGCCAGCAAAAACAAAAATAATTGCCATAGAAAACAGTTACCATGGAGTTACAATAGGTGCGCAAACAGCAACTTTTATTCCACATTTTCATAATTTTTCTGGTTCAAATATTAATGGTGTTTATCATGCAAAGCCTTTTTTAACCAATTGTGAATTAGGGGATAAAAAAGATCCAAATTATGAAGGGTGTATAAGAGATATTATTGAAAAAGAGGGCGAGGATACGGTTGCTGCTATCATTATCGAACCAGTTCAAGGTTCAGGAGGTGTAAATATCCCGCCGGAAGGATATTTACAAGCGGTTCGGAAACTTTGTGACGAAAAGAATGTTTTATTTATCGCAGATGAGGTCATATGCGGTTTCGGCCGTACAGGGGAACTTTTTGGCGTTGATCACTGGAATGTTGTTCCTGATTTTATGAGTATTGCAAAAGGTATCACAAGCGGCTATTCCCAACTAGGCGGCGTTTTAATGAAGGACGAAATTAGGGATACTTTCAAGAACTATGATGGGATTTTAGCACACGGGTTCACATACAGCGGACACCCAACAGCTTGTGCAGTCGGTCTAAAAAATCTGGAGATCATTGAAAGAGAAGGTATTGTAGCAAATGTTAATTATATGGAAAAGGTTTTAAGGGAAGGACTGCAATATTTAGAAAGCAAGCACTGGAGTGTAACCAATACAAGAGCGATAGGATTGTTAGGAGCTTTTGACCTTTATGAGGATCGTGACACAAAAAAACATTTTGATCCTTCTGTGCAGCCTGGGGCTATTGTAGCAAATGAATGCTTTGATCGAAAGTTAATACTAAGGGGTGGAATTGGTTCTAATCGCGAAATTGTAGTCATGTCTCCACCTCTTATTATTAATAAAGAAGAAGTTGAGGAAATCATAGATATTTTAGATCAATCAATCACAGCCTTTGAAAATAGAATACGCTAGGTGTTAATGAAAGTTTAAAAACCAAAAACGATAAAAATAAATAATAGAAACAGACAGCCCTTTGGAAGATCATTAGGGCTGTCATGTTTTTCTCTTTGAATTATTTAATACTGCATTAAGGGGGAAGAAAATTGGTTAATGGGGTGGAAATAGAAAATGTTTCAAAACTTTATAAAGATTTTAAAGCGTTAGATAATGTATCTCTCAATATTAAAAAGGGAGAATTTATGACTATTTTAGGACCCAGTGGGTCGGGTAAAACTACATTACTGAAGTTGATCGCAGGATTTGAAAAAATAAACAAAGGTATTATTCTAATCAATAGCCAGGATATTTCAAAGAAAAAGTCATATGAAAGAAATATAGGAATGGTCTTCCAAAACTATGCCCTTTTTCCGCATATGACTGTTTATAATAATGTCGCCTATCCTTTAAAAAATAGGAAGATTAATAAGGCAAAAATTAAAGAAATGGTTGATCGGATTCTAGAATTGGTAGATCTAAAGGAATATTCCGAAAGATATCCATCACAGTTATCAGGCGGTCAGCAGCAAAGGGTTGCATTAGCACGCGCAATCGTTTTTAAACCTCCTTTTATACTTCTAGATGAACCACTTTCAGCTCTTGACAAAAACTTAAGAAATCATATGCAAATTGAAATGAAAAGAATTCATGATTATGTTGGAGCAACAACTCTTGCAGTAACCCATGATCAAGAAGAAGCGTTAACCATGTCAGATCGAATTTGTGTTATGAAGGACGGAAAGATTTTACAAGTTGATACACCTGTAAATTTATATAAATTCCCAAATAATAGATTTGTTGCAACTTTTTTAGGCGAAAATAATCTAATTAATGGACAACTTTTAGAAATAAACGAACAAATGGCCCGTGTGAAGATTCGAGATAATCTAATTGTGAAAGCAAAAGTAACTCAATCGTTTTTGGACCAAATGAAGAAGGATAAAAAGGATGAGGTTTTTATCGCTATCCGGCCCGAAAATATTGATTTATGTAAAGAAGACTTTCATGAAAACAATTCAATTGAAGTACAGGTTGTTAAGAAAACCTATCTAGGTGATGCAATTAAAATAGATACTGATTTTCAAGGGAACTTATTGTCATTAAAGCTACCTGTAAAAAAAGGGGAATTTTTATTGGAAGGCAAGAGGGCGTTAATCGGCTGGAAAAAAAATGATGCAATATTAATTCACTGAGAATTCAAATAAATGTTTGAGATGGGGGAAGGAAATGAAAAAAACAGTTCCAGCGGTTTTATTATTACTGCTTTTAATGTTAACAGCATGTGCGAAGGAATCAAATACTGAACAAAAAGAGGGAGCTAAATCAGAAAGTAAACAATTGGTATTAGTGGATTGGGGAGGGGAAGGACATAAGGGACGAGAAGAAGCCTATATAAAGCGTTTTGAAAAAGAGTATGGAGTTAAGGTAATAAGTCAAACACCGCCAGATTACGGAAAATTAAAAGCTATGGTTGATAGCGGCAATGTAGAGTGGGATGTAGTGTCAGCAGAAACAGAATTTGTTCCGAGAGGAGTAAGCCAAGGGCTTTTGGAAAAACTTGATTACTCTGTCATTGATAAAACCGATATTTTACCTTGGACCGTGGATGAATATGGAGTGGGTGCGGAAATTTATTCACGATCAATCGCTTATAATACTGACATGATAAAAAAGGGTGAACACCCTAAAAATTGGACGGAATTTTGGGATACAGACAAATACCCTGGTAAGAGAGCAATGTGGGATTATCCAGTTGGTTTGTTAGAAATAGCCTTGATGGCGGATGGTGTAAAACCTACGGATATTTACCCAATGGATATCGATAGAGCTTTTAATAGTTTAGATAAAATCAAAGAGCACATCATTTGGTGGTCATCGGGAGCAGAACCGATTCAATTATTAGCTAGTGGAGAGGTACCATTAGCTGATGCGTGGAACGGCAGGGTGGTCGTCGCAAGACAAGATGGAGCTCCTATGGACATTGAATATGCAGGTAGTACCTCTCATGCGAATTCATGGGTTATTCCAAAAGGAGCAAAAAATAAAGAGTTGGCTATGCAATTTATTGCTTTTATGACTACGGCTGAGTCTACTGCTAATTATTCAATGGAACTTCCATATATTCCAGTAAATACAAAAGCAAAAGAAATGATTGATGATGAAAAGGCGTTAGCCGAAATTGAAGCGTTTGAAAGCAAATCAGACACACAAGTAGCTATAGATTCTGAATGGTGGTTCGAAAACTTTGATTCTGTTAACGAACGATTCCAACAATGGTTATTAAAATAAAAAAAGGGATAGGATTGGAATTGTCTATCCTATCCCTTCTAATTCTTAAAATAATGCTGCAAGGAGGGTAAAAAATAAAAATGGAAAATAAATTAGACAGTGTGCAGAAGGACATCATTAAAACGGTCAATGAACCAACTTATCCCAAGTGGTACCAAATACCAATGATGGAATGGTTACTACTTATACTTCCATTAGTATATATTTTTATTTTTCTTGGCATTTCCCTCGCTGGCTTATTAAGATTAAGCGTTTATGATGAAACCGGATTTACTTTAGAATATATAACAAGATTTTTTACCGAAGAGGTCTATAGAAAGGTTCTCTTAAATACTTTTAAAATCAGTCTTTATGTTACAATTATTTGCTTACTATTAGGTTATCCTGTTGCCTATTTTTTGGTAAAAACGCAATCTAAAAAAGTAAAAGATATCGTAATAGGGATTGTATTTATATCTTTTTGGATTAGCCTACTAGTGCGTACATTCTCTTGGATGATCATTCTTCGTTCAAATGGGGTTATTAATCAAATATTAATAGGGATCGGAATTATTGATGAACCAATAAAAATATTATATAACACCACAGGAGTTGTCATCGGGATGACCCATATCTTACTACCGTATATGATATTGGTAGCATATTCTAGTATGATAAAAATTGATTTAAGATTAATTCAAGCTGCTCAGGGCCTAGGGGCAAAATCTTGGAAAGCCTTCATGAATATCTTTTTGCCGCTTTCACTGCCTGGCGTTTTTTCAGGCTCATTAATCGTATTCGTTATGTCAATTGGGTATTATGTTACTCCGTCTATTTTAGGAGGTTCCAATAATACAATGGTTGGAGAGTTAATTAGTGATCAGGTAAGTGTAGTGTTAAATTGGAATTTTGCAGCGACTTTATCAATCATACTATTAATTGCTACTTTCATTTTGCTAGGTGTTTCGGCAATTTTTGCTAACACTAGCTTTTCGAAGGGGAGGAATTAATATGTGGCTTTTTATTGTGGTATTTATTATTCTTTTATTTTTGATTTTTCCTATTTTAATAATCGTTCCATTGTCATTAAGCTCTTCTAAGTTTTTTATTTTTCCCCCCAAGGAAATTTCACTCGAATGGTTTTATAATTTATTTTCCGAAACCTTATGGGTGGATTCTATACTAAGAAGTTTAGAAATTGCCTTTTTCTCAACAATTTTGTCACTTATTATTGGTTTAATGGCAGCGGTAGGCTGTTACCGTTTAAATTTTAATGGAAAAAAAATATTCATGGCCATTATGGTTTCACCAATGATGATTCCTGTAATCGTTGTTGGTATAGCATTGTATAGATTTTATTCGGAAATTAATATTGTTGGTACGACAGCAGGCATGGTCATTGGCCATAGTTTAATAGCTATTCCCTTAGTATTCGTAACGGTATTAACGAGTTTAAATGGCTTTGATCGAAATCTTGAATTAGCAGCATTAAATCTAGGTTCTAATCCAATTGGAGTATTTTTTAAAATCATTCTTCCAAATATAAAACAAGCTGTTATTGCA
>NZ_JBALOZ010000321.1:0-3220 GCF_036965125.1 Bacillus sp. JJ1503 | reverse complement strand
ATCATTATATTGATAACGGTGACAGGACCTATACGATATGGTTATTAATTCAAGTTGCCATTATTTTGATTCTATCAATTTTCTATAATATTAATAATGTGTTTTTAGGCTTTTTTCCGGCTAATTTTATCGGATGGTATCGGGATAGAAAAATCTTTTTCAAGGGTCTTATCTTATTTGGCATAGCAATCATTAGTCCAATAATTATTAGGTTTGGAGATCTCTATCCAAATAATTTCTTCTATTTTATACCTTTCATTGTGATCATGCTTATCTCTCCATTTGGGATAAGGTCAATGGCTAATAAAATGGAGCTTGAAGAGAAGCTAAATGAAGCAAATGAAAAAATAAAGGAACTTGTGAAGCGAGAGGAAAGAATGCGAATTGCTCGTGATTTGCATGATACACTCGGGCATACCTTATCCCTCATTACGCTAAAGAGTCAACTAGTTGGAAAACTGATAGAGAAAGATTCTAATAGGGCGAAGGCAGAGGCAAAAGAAATTGAAAGGACGTCGCGTGCAGCATTAGCGCAAGTGAGGGAGCTAGTCTCCGATATGCGAACTATTACCGTTGCTGAAGAGCTACTGGAGTCTGAATCGATTTTGGAAGCAGCGGGGATTACGTTCTTTTTTCATGGTGAAACAAAGCTTGAGGGGATTCCTGTATTAACGCAAAATATATTAAGTATGTGCCTGCGTGAGGCAGTTACAAATGTCGTGAAACATAGTAAGGCAAAGAAATGTCTCGTTCATATTGTTGAGAAAGCAGGGGAAATTCAAATAAGCATTCATGATAATGGAAAGGGGATTTCCATAAATAATATGGCCGGCAATGGTTTGAAGGGAATGTCAGAGAGGCTTCAACTCATTGATGGATCTATCAAAATTACATCTGAAAATGGAACAATGCTGATCATTTCAGTACCCATTATCGTAAAAGAGAGAGAGGCAGGGAATGTTTCATGATTAGAATTTTGATTGCGGAGGATCAAGGAATGCTTCGCGGCGCACTAGGCTCTCTGTTGGATTTAGAGGACGATTTAGAAGTCGTTGCACAGGTTCGGAATGGAGAGGAAGCTTTACGGACAATTTTAGCATTTAAGCCGGATGTTTGTTTGATGGATATCGAAATGCCAATCAAAAGCGGGCTGGATGTTGCGGAGGAGTTAAAGAGCCTTGGTTCGGACTGCAGAATTATCATCCTTACGACCTTCGCACGGCCAGGCTATTTTGAACGGGCTGTAAAGGTTGATGTTCATGGTTACTTGCTTAAAGACGGGTCCAGTGATGATCTTGCGGAATCTATTAGAAATGTAATGAAGGGAAAGCGTGAATTTGCACCTGAGTTAATTTTCGGGAGCATGAAAGAAGAAAATCCGCTAACAGAACGTGAGCGGGAAGTGTTGCGAATGGTCGCGGATGGAAAAACAGCGAAGGAAATTTCAGCAGCACTTTTTCTTTCGACAGGTACTGTTCGAAATTATATGTCAGAAATCATTAGTAAGCTTCAGGTGAAAAATAGGATTGAGGCGATAAGTATCGCTGAGGAAAAGGGATGGATGTAAAACATACTAAATATAGCAGCAAAGACCAAAGACATGGTTTTTGCTGCTATTTTTTTATTCTATAAATTAAAACTTCCAACATCTTAATAGCATTTGGATAGCATCTTCTAATTCACTTTCACGAATTCCAGCAAAACCAAGAACAATTTGCGGGGGATTTTCAAGTATTTTTTCAAGTGAGTAATGGGATAATGGATAAACCTTCATGGCTTTCTCAGCTGCTTTTTGAACTAGTTCCCCTTCACTCATGCCGTTATTAACAACGAGAACGATATGAAGGCCAGAGTGTTCACCAATGATAGAGAGCTTATCTTGATATGGTTTTAATAATTCTACAACTTTTTCGAGTTTACGACGATAAATCTTTCTCATTCTATTTAAATGTCTTTCAAAATCTCCCTCCTTCAAGAACTGAGCTAGAATATGCTGGTCAATTCTTGAGACGGAACATGAATGGTAGAACGGCAATTTCTCTTTATATTGCTGTAAAAGAGGCTTTGGCAGCACCATATAACTAATTCTGATTGATGGCATTAAAGATTTTGAAAATGCACCTAAATAAATCACTTTTTCATGAATGTCCATGCTTTGCAAGGAGGGAATTGATTTTCCGCTATAGCGAAATTCACTATCATAGTCATCTTCGATAATATAACGATCTTTCTCAGCTGCAGCCCACTTTAACAGCTTAGTTCGGCGGTTTACCGATAAGACAGTTCCATATGGAAAGTGGTGGGAAGGAGCTACATAGACAACATTGATGTTTTTATGATTAATTGTTTCTACTTTTGCTCCTTCCTCATCTACTTCAAGAGAATGCACTTCATTTGGAAAGCCCTTTAGAATCTGCAAAATCAAATGGTAACCTGGATCCTCCACACCATAAACCATTTTTTTATCAAATAGAAGAAAGAGCTGCTGCAATAAAATTTCGATACCTGCCCCAACAATTATTTGTTCTGGTGAACACTGTACCCCCCTGGCTTGATACAAATAGTGAGCGATTTCTTGCCGCAATTCCATCTCCCCTTGTAACTCGCCGAGCAGTAGCAAAGAATGATTTTCTTTGGTGATTGTATTTTTTGCGTATTTTCTCCATACGGAAAATGGGAAATTTTCAGTGTCAATCATGCTTGGATGGAAATTGTATTTTATATATTCCTGACTTATTTCTGTATTTTCCTTTAAGGAATGGTTTGTCTGCATATATTCTAAGTCTTCATGCGTCATGACAAAATATCCTCTACGCGGGTAAGCCTCGACATATCCTTCTGCGGTCAATTGCTGATAGGCTGTTTCCACCGTATTTTGACTAATTTTTAAAAAATCAGCTAATTTCCGTTTTGATGGCAGTTTTGTTCCGTATTGTATGCGTCCTTCTATTATTTCCTTTTTAATGTATAGATATAATTNNGATCTATTTAAGTGACATGATAACATTTCCATTTTTATCAAATCTCCTTAATACTGGAATGGTTATTTTTTATAAAACTGGCACTTTCAATACGGTCAATTGCTCTTTATACTAATCAATAGATTCAAAAAATTCAATGGTTTATGAAACGGAATGAGACAGATAACATTTCTAATTATAACTGACCCTATTAAAACATATTAAACTGACACTTTCCAGAAGGTCAATAAATTTTTATA
>NZ_JBALOZ010000320.1:0-2006 GCF_036965125.1 Bacillus sp. JJ1503 | reverse complement strand
TGAAACAGCTATTAATTCACCTATATGGATAATGTCAGAAACATTTTTCATAATGTCCTCTCCTTTACCGACAAAGATACTTTCTTTTCTTTAAAAGATTAAATATGTTTTCGTTTATGTTTATGGATATTATTATTTTTCTAATTTTTTATAAAAACATACACTAAGCAAACTTCCTTTAAATAAGGCTATTTTTCGTACAAGGGATTATTGCCTTCCAGTACAAAGACATTCAGTATGTTAAATAGGGCCATTTGGAGGAATAACTTTACTTAAAGCAAACGATATTTATGTTAAGATGTAGGTAGAATTGAACTTAATTAGGCCAGGTTTTTGTAAGATGGATTCGCATTCATTGAGAATTNNATATAGCATTTGTTATTGGTGTTCATATAAATACTTCATTTAGATTAATTGTTAAAATGTATTCTAAACAAGGTTTATTAGTAAAAGAAACTGTACTCGTGGAAGGAGCTCCCAGTGAAATCGTTTACAGAAGGTTTTTAGGGAAACTAGCGTGGTAGATAATAATACATTTCAAGTGGCTTCAAATACAAGCCAATGGGTAGGGTCAATAACAATTTAATTTTGAGTTGTTCTTAAAATAAAAGGTGCTTTACTACAATAATAATCTTTAACAAAATGTCGTATTCCCTGAATAAGGATAAGGCCAATTTTTCATTAGGGCTATTTTCAACGTTAACAGTCTTGGAGAACACCACGTCTGGAATCTACGCAAACAATCTGTATACCATGTGAATAGGTGTACAGATTGTTTGCGTATTTTTTTAAAAGTTTCATTTAGAGAATAGTTGAGATATATCGAGCAGCCGTCAGGACCACAAACACCACCATCGATAGAGCCAAATGTTTTCAAAGTAGGTTTAATGCCTTCTTCTTCTGCAATTTTTTCTAATGCTTCTTTAAAATACCTTTTTTGGTTGAGCACATGAAGCAGAGTATTTATTGTTCATTACAAAGAATGGAACACCAATTATTTGCATGCTTCTTGCATCTTTGATGTCTTTTTGAACGTCAGCTAAATAAGCATTTTCATCTTCAAGAATGGACCTCACTTTCTCTTCATTAAGTCCAACTTCTTTTGCTAATCCAATTAATTGTTCATTGTCTGGGAGGAATTTATTTTCGCATGTTTTCATTAAAAAAGTCAAAAAAAACTCTAAATCGCATAGGATTTAGATGTTATAAGAAGATTCCGTTCGATGAACTCAGCTAATCCGTCATTTTCATGGTGTCCTGTAATAAAATCAGCTGCAGCTTTAACCTTTTCGCAAGCGTTCCCCATGGCCACACCAGTACCTGCATGACGAAGCATCTCTATATCATTGGGTCCGTCTCCAATGGCTACGACTTCACTTGGACTCATTCGAAATTCAGTAAGTAAGCTTTTAATGGCAGACCATTTGGAAACATTTGGAGCAACTAGCTCAAATCCGTCATTCCAATCGATGACTTCTGCTTCTTTTTTAAACAATGCGGATAATTCCGGACATGGTGCACCTGTTCGAACACTGTATTTAAGAACATCTTGATAATTTACTTGTCTTAAGTCACCAATATACAGTGGCGGAATTTGCCCAACTTTTGCCCAATAATCGATTTCTTTATTTGATTCCTTATAATAAATCCCATTTGCTGTATGGATGATAACATTACAAGGACTTTCAGCGGTCAGATTGTGAAATCGTTCTTCGTTTAATCGGACGGTTTTCATTTGTATAATTCTTCCTGACTCTGCATCGTGAATAGCAGCACCATTCAAACAGATCATCGGAGTTTGTAATCCAATTTCTTTATGGTAGGGAACGGTTATGTCATAGTGTCGACCAGTGGCGAGAAAAACCTTGACTCCCTGATTAATGAGCCTATTAATAGCTTCTTTATTTCGGCTGGAAATGGAGTTTGAGGCTTTTAATAGTGTACCATCCATATCTATAAATATTGCACGCACATTCATTTATCTGCCTCCTCATTCGTTGATAAAC
>NZ_JBALOZ010000319.1:2050-10297 GCF_036965125.1 Bacillus sp. JJ1503 | reverse complement strand
ATTTAATATGTTTGTTATAATATTTTCAGCATCAATAGAAATATCTGATCGTACATTAATTTGTATCCAATTTTTTATAAGGAGGTTGGCTTGTGGATTTAGAAATTAGAAAGATTGTCACGATCCAGGAAGAAACATTTATCGAGGGATTCAAAAAGGCAGAAATTCCGGTACGCATTGCAGCTGCCTTGGCTGTAATCAAAAATCCTTATGCAGGAAGGTATGAAGAAGATCTTCTTCCTTTAATTAAAACTTACTCTGAAAAGCTAGGAGAAATTTTACCTAAAAAGGCTATGGAAGCATTAGGGATTACTGGAGAAGAAGTTGAAGCATACGGAAAAGGGGCACTCGTTGGTTTAGATGGAGAAATAGAGCATGGTTCAGCAATTATTCATACGCTCACTTTCGGGAATCCATTTCGATCGCTTTGCGGAAGTGCTGAAACTCTACTTCCTTCCGCAGAAAAAAGAGGGAATGCAGGTTCCACTCTTGACTTAGCCATCAAGCATAAGATGGATGCAAAAATCAGGAGCCATCATATGACCTTTGAAACAAGAATACCAGATGCGCCAAGAAATGATGAAATTGTTATTGCGGCAGTTGTAACCGCAAGTGGAAGGGCACATCCACGGATTGGCTCTTTACATAAAGAGCTTGAGGGAGTATTTCCTTCATGAGTGAAAGCGTAGGTTTTATAGGGCTAGGCAAAATGGGTTTGCCTATGGCTAAAAATCTATTAAAAAAAGGCTATAACGTTTTTGGAATAGATATAGACCAAGCAGCTAAACTTGAATTTCAATCCTTCGGTGGAAACATCGGAAAAATAGAGGACTGGGTTCACAATGTCCAGTTTATTCTCCTCATGCTTCCCTCCTCTACGATCGTTAACAAGGTTTTGCAGGAAATACTTGAAGCGTACACCGCTGAAAAAAATATGCACCAAGACCCTCTTATGATTATTGATATGAGCAGCTCGTACCCTGCCGAAACAAGGAAAAATAGTGAAAGATTAGATTCCCATCGTATTTGCTTTATTGATGCTCCGGTTAGCGGTGGAGTAAAAAAAGCAATTGATGGCTCCCTAACAGTAATGGCAGGAGGAACTTCAGAACAATTCGAAAAATGTAAGCGTTTATTAAGTGTCTTAGGGAGTAATCTTTTTCATATAGGTCCAGTAGGCAGCGGACATTTAATGAAAGCTATTAATAATTACCTATCCGCAACACATCTTCTAGCGTCTTGTGAAGCTGTTCAATTATTGGAAGCATTTGACGTTCAACCTGAACAGGCTATTCATGTCATCAATCATAGTACTGGCAGAAGCGGTTCTACTGAGTATAAGTTTCCTAATTTCATCTTAAATGAGGAATACAACTCTGGATTTGCTCTCGATTTATTGAGAAAGGATGTAGAAATGGCAAAGCAATTATTTATAGATGCTCAAGCAGCCACTTCTATACCACAGCTTGTCTTTGAAAAATTTGATGAGGCAAGTAAAGCTCTTGAAAAAAATGCCGACCACACAGAGATTAACAGATTCGTTTCATCCTATTTATTAAAAAGGGGGATTTCCAATGAAGAAAGTGAGAAAAATGTTACTGGCAGCTCTGACCCTAGTATTCGTGTTCGGTCTAGCAGCGTGTAGCAGCGGTTCATCCACGCAAAAAACAGAAGGTAATTCTGAAGGGACAGCGGAAGGAACTGAGAATAAAGAGAGCGGAGTACAAGAAATAACCATTAAAATTTCACACGTTGTTGCTGAAAACACACCAAAGCATCATGGTGCAATGAAAATGAAAGAAGTTATTGAAGCTGAATCAGGCGGAAAAATCAAAGTCCAAGTATATCCTAACAGCTCATTGTTCGGTGATAAAGATGAATATCAGAACTTAGTTGCAGATAACGTTCAATTTATTATCCCTGATATGTCTAAGCTTGTTGGTAACGACCCTGGCTTTAATATTCCAGCTATGCCGTTTTTATTCGAAAGTGATGAAGCAGCAGAAGCATTCTGGGATGGAGAAAAAGGACAAGAGATTTTTAAACGTCTAGAAAAAGACGGTGTTCTCGGTAGTGCTTTCTGGCCAAATGGCGCCAAACATATGACAAATGATAAACATCCGATAAGTAAGCCGGAAGACCTTCAGGGAATGAAAATTCGTACACAAGGTGGTCAATTACTCGAGGCTATTTATACTAAATTAGGAGCAGGTTCAACTTCCATCCCATTTGCGGAGCTTTACACTGCCCTGCAGCAAGGAACGGTTGATGGACAAGAAAATACATTCAGTAATATTGAATCAAAGAAGTTTGATGAAGTACAAAAATATATGACAATCATGGGTCACACTCGTGTTGACTATGCATTATTAACAAATACGAAATTCTGGAACAGCCTTAACGATGAAACGTTAGCTGTTGTTCAAAAAGGTGTAGATGAAGCAACTAAGATTGCAAGGGAATCTGCAGCAAAATTAAATGATGATGCTTTAGCCAAACTTAAATCTAATGGCTTAGTTGAAATCAATGAATTATCTGCAGAAGAAATTGACGCATTTAAGAAAGTACTAGAGCCGGTTTACCAAGAATATGCTGAAATAATTGGCGCTGATATTATTAAAGACGCCGAGAGCAGATAATCATTTATTAATAAAAATAAAAAAACCGCAGACGTGAACTGCGGTTTTTCTTTTGTGAACAAATTTTAACTGTTTTCCCTAAAATAAAAATAATCCCAACCTATTCGTCAGGATTATCTTGAATTATTTTTGCTTAAACAGACACTGCCTTCTTTAACCTTCTACAGATTTCATCCCCAACCTCGACAGTTGAAGCAGTTCCTCCAATATCCGGTGTTTTAATGCCATCATTCGTTACATCTTCCAACACATCTAGGAGCTTTTTCCCTAACTCAACTTCTCCAAAATGATCAAGCATCATTTTTTCCGTCCAGATTTGTCCAATTGGATTCGAAATTCCTTTTCCATAAATATCAGGAGCTGATCCATGAACAGGCTCAAACATCGATGGGTACTTTCCGTTTAAATTAATATTCGCAGCCGGAGCAATTCCAATGCTTCCCATAATTGCCCCGCCAATGTCTGTTAATATATCTCCAAATAAATTACTTGCGACAATCACATCAAATATTTGTGGTCTCGTAACAAAAAAGGCTGCTAATGCATCAATATGGAACGAATCTGTTTTAATATCAGCATAATCCGATTTAACATCTTTAAAAACCTCATCCCAAAAAGGCATAGAGTGAAAGATTCCATTGGATTTCGTTGCAGAAGTCACATGCCCCCTTCTTTTTTTCGCTAGCTCAAAGGCATACCTCATCGCACGTTCTGTCCCTTTTCTAGTAAAGACAGCATTTTGAATGGCCAGTTCATCTTCCCCTTTATGAATTCTTCCCCCTACCTCACTATATTCTCCCTCACTATTTTCTCTAACGACAATCAGATCAAAATCGTTAGGATTAACGAGCGGAGACCTTAGCCCTTTAAAATATTTGGCTGGGCGAATATTAATGGATTGCTCGAATTCTCTTCTAATTTTAATGAGAAGGCCCCATAAAGACACGTGGTCCGCAATGATTGCAGGGTTGCCAATGGCCCCTAGAAAAATAGAATCAAAGTTTGCAAGTGTTTTCAATCCATCATCAGGCATCATTTTTCCATGTTCCATATAGTAATCACAGCTCCATGGGAATTCTTGATACTCAAATTTCAATCCTCCATGAACCTCAGCTACTGTATCTAGAACCTTTAATGAAACCGGCACTACCTCTTTCCCAATTCCATCCCCAGGTATTACGGCTATTTCATATTTTCTCATTTTCACACAGCTCCCTTATTTGTTTTTTGATGATAATTTTCATATTTGGCTATTTCCTGCTCATACAAATCACCGCCATGTGAATCATAAGCTACGAGTAGTGGAAAATCCTCTACTTCCAATCTCCGAATAGCTTCAGGGCCAAGATCTTCATAGGCAACAACCACTTCTGCCTTAATTCTTCTGCTCAAAATAGTAGATAAGCCGCCAATGGCTGCAAAGGAAATAGCCCCATACTGCTGACAGGCTTCCTTTACCATATCTCTCCTCGGGCCTTTTCCGATTGTTCCAACTACTCCGTATTCATACATAGCCGGTGCGTACGGATCCATTCTGAATGCTGTAGTCGGTGCAACGGGTCCTATCACTTGGCCGGGCTTAGGCGGACAAGGGCCTGCATAAAAAATAACTTCACCTTTTAAATCTACTGGCAATGGTTCGTCTTTTTCGAGCAGCTCAACCATCCTTTTATGAGCTGCATCTCTAGCCATATAAATCGTTCCTGATAGCAGAACCGTATCTCCTATTTTTAGGTTTTCAACATCTGCCTTACTGATGGGTGTTTTCAGTCGGTACTCCGTCATTTCTTCCATCCCTCCAATATCTTGAAAAATACGATTAAATGACCACAGATTTTTTCCGCGCAGCATGACATTGAATATTTACAGCAACAGGCAGTGCTGTAATATGGCATGCATATGTTTCAATCGGCACCCATAGAGCTGTGCTTGTACCGCCAAGGCCTTGAGGGCCGATTCCGGTGTTATTAATTGCCTCTAGCAATTCTGCTTCAAGCTTTGCGATATGAGGTTCTGGATTATGAACACCCACCTCTCTGAGAACAGCATGTTTCGCAAGTGACGTTACTTTATCAAAGCTTCCGCCAATTCCTACTCCGACCACAACGGGCGGACACGCTTTTCCCCCAGCCTCTTTAATGGTCTGTATAACAAAATTCTTAACTCCCTCGGCACCTTCACCAGGCAATAAAAATTTCATAGCACTCATATTTTCACTGCCTCCGCCTTTTGGCAGGACTGTAATCTTAATTTGATCCCCTGGAACAATTTCTGTATGTACAACGGCGGGGGTATTGTCTCCTGTATTTACACGTAATAATGGGTCTCCAACTACTGATTTTCGCAGATAGCCTTCTCTATAGCCTGTACGCACACCTTCCTGTATAGCATCAAGATAATTTCCTCCAGTTATATGCACGTCCTGTCCCATCTCCACGAACACAACGGCCATGCCTGTATCATGGCAATACGGCATATGATTCGTTTTTGCCTCTTCTGCGTTTTCTAGCAGCTGTTGCAGAATAGATTTCCCTATTGGAGAAGCTTCGGTTTTTTCAGCCTGTCTGAATCCTGCCAATACATCCTCGGGCAAATAGTAGCATGCTTCCCAGCAAAGCTTTGCTACACTTTCTGTCAGCACTTCCGCATCTACAATTCTCATCTTATCTCTCCTTTTCTTTAATAAGCTGAACTAAGTTTTCAAGATCTTCTTTTGTATGTTCTATTAATCTTTTTGCTGCCTTTTCTGAATTTCTTTCTTTAATTGCTTCGAAAATTTGCCTGTGTCCATTTAAAATTGTTTCAGCTCGGTTAGCCCCTTCAAGATTTAGTAACCTATAATAGTGTGTTAAGGAATGAAGCTCATTGACTAGCTTTTTTAATCGTAAATTCCCGCTAATATGAATGATTAGCTCATGAAATCCAGAGTTGCATGCTACAATCTCCTCTTTCTCCTTTCTATTAATGGCCTCTTCAGTTTCTAACAAAATGCTTTCTAGCTCATTTATTTGTGCTTCAGATGCCCTCACTGCTGCTAGAGCTACGGCTTTTGATTCAAGGGCGAGCCGGCAATCATAAATATCTTGGACATCTTGTAACGAAGGCTTATAAACGATTATTTGTGATTTGTCATCCATTATGAGTAATCCTTCATTAATTAATGCCCGTATAGCTTCGCGAACTGGACTTCTGCTTATTGCGAATTGTTTCGCTAATTGTGATTCGTACATTCTATCACCCGGCTTGTAAATTCCTTCCCAAATCCCCTTTTTAATGGTTTGCTGAATCTGCTCATAAAATGGAAGAGCCCTTTCTAGTGAATTTTGATCCACAATAAGTGTCTCCTTACTATTTAGTCTGTCTTGTGTCGGCTGTCGACGCCGCTATATTCATAATATTATTTATTATCAGAAATTTCAATAATTATTTAATGCTAAATAGCATTTGCTTCCATTATTACAAATGAAAAAATAGGTACTATTTCCAATTAAGGATTTAGTACCTACTAGCCTAACTACCTTTTCTTCTTTTTCGAATTATCTACTACAGGTTTATTCTTTTTAACCGTTTCTAAGATTATTTGTACATTTATATTTTTTTCATCTACATTTTTAACACTGACAATTTTTCCTTTACGGCCTTTAATGTGTAGTTCCTCACCTTCTGTTGGAACACGTTTAAGCAGCTGGCACAGTAACTTATTTTTGTTTTCAAAAAAATGAACAGCAAACATTTTTGGATCACCTATTTTCATATAGTATTTGTTACACACTTTGTAACCTCTATATAAAATATTGGATGGCTGCTAGAATTAGACCAAAAACTATAAAAAAACTCTAGGTAAAAATCTACCTAGAGTTCACATCTATTTACATTCTACTAAAGCCTTCAGCATCGTTCCATTCTTCGCAAAATCCGAATGCCAAGAAAGTGCTTTTTCTAATACATGAGGTGTGTGGCCGCCTCTTGTTAAGGCTTCATGATAATATTCCCGAAGCTGCTCGCGATACATCGGATGAGCGCAGTTTTCAATAATTAATTCGACACGCTGTCTAGGAGCTAGCCCGCGGAGGTCCGCATAGCCTTGCTCTGTTACAATCACGTCAACATCATGCTCTGTATGGTCAACATGGGATGCGAACGGAACGATACTAGAGATTTTACCATCTTTCGCAATGGACTTTGTCACAAAAATCGCTAGACGAGCATTTCTAGCAAAGTCACCAGAACCTCCAATTCCGTTCATCATTTTCGTTCCAAGTACATGTGTGGAGTTTACATTTCCGTAAATATCTAATTCCAAAGCTGTATTTATTGAAATCAATCCGAGTCTGCGGATAATTTCTGGATGATTCGATATTTCTTGTGGTCTCATCAAAATTCGGTCGCGATACTGATCAAAGTTTGAGAAAACTTGCTTCATTTTTGATTCAGATAATGTGATGGAACAGCAGGAGGCAAAACGGACCTTTCCTGCATCCATTAAATCAAAAACGGCGTCCTGCAATACTTCCGAATACACTTCCAAGTCCTCAAACTCTGAATCTAGCATTCCATGAAGAACCGCATTGGCAACGGAGCCTATTCCAGATTGCAATGGAGCAAGCTTTTCAGTTAATCTCCCGGCTGCTATTTCTTTACGGAGAAATTCCAGTAAATGCCCGGCCATCACTTTTGTTTCCTCATCTGGCGGGACTATTGTTGAAGGAGAATCATCCTGATTTGTAAAGACAATGCCTTTTATCTTCTCGATATCTACTTTTATGCCTGTCGACCCAATACGGTCATCCGCCTTCGTTAGTGGAATAGGCTCTCTTTCCCCTTGCCTTCCAGGTGCAAATAAATCATGCAAGCCTTCTAATTCTGGTGTTTGCGCAAGATTGATTTCTACAATAATGGATTTAGCATGCTGTGCAAAGGTTAATGAATTTCCGATTGATGTAGTTGGTATAATTTGTCCATCCTCCGAAATCGAAACCGCTTCCAAAATAGCGAAATCAATAGGATCCATTACATTTGCTCGAATTAACTCTGCAGTGTGTGACAAATGCTGGTCAACGAATAAGAAGTCCCCTTGATTAATTCCACTTCTCATCGTTGGATCAGCTTGGAAAGGCAAACGCTTATTAATGATCCCAGCCTCTGCAAACAATTTATCAACATCAGAACCTAAAGAAGCCCCTGTATATACATTTACTTTGAAGTTTTCAGTTTTGGCTCTTTCTATTAAAGCAAATGGTACCGCTTTCACGTCCCCCGCACGTGTAAAGCCGCTTAAACCAAGAGTCATGCCATCTTGAATCCATGATGCCGCTTCCTCAGGTGTGACAACACGATCTTGTAAACTAGTGTTTTTTATACGTTCATACCCCTTATTCATTCTCCCAACCCTCTCCCACTATATAAAATTATTTTACCTATTAAAAACAGGAGAAAGGAGTTTTTGGATTAAATAGCAGAAAATTAGGACAGAACAGAAAATTCTTCGTACAAAGCAGAATATCCCTGATCTGCTTGGACTTTTTGTACGACTACTTCCCTTGATATGTCCGTCCAGCACCACTGCTTGGACTTTTTGAACGACTTCTTCTCTTGATTTGTCCGTCCA